>NZ_JBMHHY010000017.1:0-253808 GCF_049739465.1 Embleya sp. AB8 | reverse complement strand
ACGTCGACACCGGCCAGGTCCAGGCGCACCGGGTACATCGCGGTGAACCAGCCCACCGTGCCCGACAGATCGGCGCCGGGCACCACGTGCTCCTCGCGCCCGTGCCCCTCCAACCGCACCAGCGTCGAGGACCCCTCCACCCCGCGCATCCCGCGCCATCGCGCCAGCGCCAGCGCCAGCGCGGCGAGCAGCGCGTCGTCGACGCCGCCGCGGAAGACGGCCGGGACCGTGTCCAGCAACGTCCCGGTCACTTCCGCCGGGACGGTGACACGCACCGTGTCGACGGTCGCCGCGACGTCCCGCGCCGGGTCCAACTCCCGGGCCCCGAGGACCGGTTCGTCCCCGGCCAGGATCCCCTGCCACACCGGGAGTTCCGCCACCCGCGCCGGGGCGGCGGCCTCGTCGACCAGGGCGTGCGCCCACCGCCGCAACGACGTACCCACCGCCGCCGACTCGGGCGTGTGGCCGTCCCGGACCCGCCGCCACGCGGACACCAGATCCGGCACCAGGATCCGCCACGACACCCCGTCCACGACCAGGTGATGCAACACGATCAACAACCGACCCGACTCCGCGGGAGCGTCCGAGGCGAACCAGACGAACTGCGCCATCACGCCCGCGTCCGGGTCCAGCCGACCCGCCGCCGCGTGCAACTCGCCCCGCACGTCCGCCCCCGCCCAGGGCACCTCGTGCACCAGCGCGCCGACGTCCACCGTGCCGACCGGCTCGATCCACAACCCCGACCGCGCCCGATCCAACCGCGACCGCAACACGTCGTGCCGATCCACCACCGCCCGCACCGTCGCGACCAACCCCGCCCGATCCACACCCTCGGGCAACGTCACCACCGCCGACATGCAGAACCGCCCGATCCCACCACCCGACGCCAATACGTGCGCGGCCGTCGGCGGCAACGGCACCCACCCCACCCCACCACCGGGCAACTCCGCCAACGTCACCCGCTCGTCCGCCACCCGCCCCTCGACCAACTCCGCCAACCGGGCCACCGTGCGATGCTCGAACACCTCCCGCGTACTCACCACCACACCCCGCGCCCGCGCCCGCGCCACCACCTGGATCGAACGAATACTGTCCCCGCCACTTGCGAAGAAGTCGTCGTCGACACCCACCCGCTCCACATCCAGCACATCCGCGTACACCTCGGCCAACACCCGCTCCGCCGCACCACCCGGCGCCCGGTACCCGCCACCACCGAACACCGGCTCCGGCAACGCACCCCGATCCAACTTCCCGGTCGCCGTCAACGGCAGGCGATCCAACACCACGAACAAGGAGGGCACCATGTAGTCCGGCAACCGCTCGGCCATGAACCGCCGCAGCTCCGCCACCGACACCCCGGCGTCCGCATCGCGGTCGCCGCCGCCGGCAGCACCGGAGACCGGCGCCACATAGCCGACGAGTCGCCTGATGCCGGTCCGGTCCTCGCGCACCGTCACCGCCGCCTGGCCGACCGCGGCATGCCGGCCGAGGACGGTCTCGATCTCGGTCGGATCGACCCGGATGCCGTTGATCTTGGTCTGGCCGTCGGCTCGTCCCGCGTATCGCAGTTGGCCGTCGTCGTCCCATCGGGCCAGGTCACCGGTGCGATACATCCGCGCACCGGCGGGCCCGAAGGGGCAGGCGACGAACCGCTCCGCGGTCGCCCCGGCGGCCCGGTGGTAGCCGCGGGCAACCAGGCCCGCGACATACAGCTCACCGACCACACCCGGTGCGACCGGCGCCAGTTCCGGTCCCAGGATGTGGGCGCGCATGTTGGCCAATGGCCGACCGACCGGAATCGCGCCGGTCCCGGTCCACCGTTGGGGAAGTGTGAACGTGGCGGCGTAGAAGCTCTCGGTCTGCCCGTAGGCGTTGACGACCCGGACCTCGGGCAGGGCCTCGCGCACCTTGTGCACCAGGTCCGCCGAGAGCGCCTCACCGGCGAGAATCACCGTCCGCACATCGAGTTCGAGGGCGCCCGGGCCCTTGCCGGCGATGTCGTCGAGCAGCGCGGAGAACACCGTCGGCACGGCACTGATCGTGCTGCCCGACCACCGGTCACGCTCGGCGAGTTCGAGCACGTCACGGACGATCTCGACACTCGCGCCCGAGGTCAGCGCGGTGAAGATCTCGAACACCGACACGTCGAAGTTCACCGAGGTCGCGGCGAGCATCCGGGAACCCGTCTCGACCTGCACCACCCGACGCAGGTCCCGCACACCGTTGACCACGGCGGCGTGGGTGATGGCGACGCCCTTGGGGGTCCCGGTCGATCCCGAGGTGAACATCACGTAGGCCAGGTGGTCCGGCCGCAGGCCGACGTCCGGCACGTCGACGGCGGGGCCGTCGAGCTCCGCGTCGTCGAGGTGGAGCACCGGCGATCGGCTCTCGGGCAGGGTCGGCGCGGTACCGCGATCGGTCAGCAGCAGTGCGGGAGCGGCCGTGCCGAGCAGCAGGTCCAGTCGTGCGGCCGGGTGTTCGGGGTCGATCGGCAGGTAGGCGCCGCCGGCCTTGAGCACCCCGAGCAGCGCGACCACCAGGTCCGCCGAGCGTGGCAGGGCCACGGCCACCAGGACGTCCGGCCCGACCCCGCGCTCGCGCAACACCACGGCCAGCCGATCCGCCCGGGCGGTCAACTCCCGGTAGGACAACGTGGTTTCCCCGGATATCACCGCAGTCGCGTCCGGGATCCGCAGCGCCTGGGCGGTGACCAGTTCCGGCACGGTCGTCGCTCGTATCGGTACCGTCGTCTCGTTCAGCCGGGCCAGCCGGTCACGTTCGGCGTCGGTGCGCACGTCCACTCCGCCGAGCCGGGTGCCGGGATCGGCGACCACCTGCCGCAACACCCGCACGTAGCGGTCGACGAGACTCTCGGCCGTGGTGTGGTCGAACAGTTCCGTCGCGTACTCGAGGCGCGCGTACGCCCGCCCGGACGGGTTCGGGACGATATTGAAGAACAGGTCGAACTTCGCGGTGCCGGTGCCCGCCGGAACGGGGGTGACCCGCAGCTCCGGCATGTCGATCTCGGACCACGCGAACTGCCAGGCCAGCATCACCTGGAACAGCGGCTGGTACGAGGTGGTGCGCTCCGGGCTCAGCAACTCCACCAGACGCTCGAACGGCACGTCCTGGTTGTCGTACGCGGCCAGGGCCCGGTCCCGCACCTGCTCCAGCAGCTCGCCGAACGACGGATTCCCCGACAGGTCCACCCGCAACACCCAGGTGTTGGCGAAGAACCCGATCAGATCCTCGAGTTGCTCGTCGGCACGGCCCTCGATCGGACTGCCGATGGTCAGGTCGTTGCCCGCGCCGAGATGATGCAGCAGCACCGCCAGCACGGCCTGCGCGACCATCGGCGCCGTGGCACCCCGGTTCGCGGCCAACTTCCCGATCCCGGCGAGCAGTTCCGCGTCCAACTCGAAGTCGACATGGCCGCCGCGATGCCCGGCCGCGGTCGGCCGCGGCCGGTCCAGCGGCAACTGCACCGGCTGCGGAACCTTGGCCAATTCCGCGCGCCAGTAGGCGAGTTGCTCGGCGGAGACGCTCTCCGAGTCGTCCTCCTCGCCCAGCACCTCCCGCTGCCACAGCGTGTAGTCCCGGTACTGCACGGCAAGCGGCTCCCACGCCGGCGCGCTCCCGCGCCGGCGCGCCGCGTACGCCGCCATCAGATCCCGCAGGAACGGCGCCATCGACGCCCCGTCCGCCGCGATGTGGTGGAACACGAACACCACCACGTGCTCCTGCGGTCCGACCCGGAGGACCGAGGTGCGCAGCGGGAGTTCGGTGTCCAGCTCGAACCCCTCGCAGACCACCGCGCGCGTCGCGGCCTCCACCACGTCCGCGGCCACGTCGACCACCGCGAACCGCGGGACCGCCTGCTCCGGGGCCAGGATCCGCTGCTCCGGCGTGCCGTCCGCGTCCTCGACCACCAGGGTGCGCAGGCTCTCGTGCCGAGCAACGACATCCGTCACCGCCGCGGCCAGGGCCGCCGCGTCCAAAGGCCCGTCCAGCCGCAGCACGAACGGGATGTTGTAGGTCGCGGACGGTCCCTCCAGACGATGGAGGAACCACAGCCGACGCTGGGCGAAGGACAACGGAATCATCGGTGCTTCTCCTACACGGTCATCTTGCGCAGTTGGGGGCGGTTCGATGTGGTCGACTTCTCGATCCGCGCCGCCAACTGGGCGACGGTCGGATTGCGGAACACCGTCGTGACCTTCACGTCGATGTCGAGTTCGTTGCGGATTCGGCCGATCAGCCGGGTGGCCAGCAGCGAGTGCCCGCCCTGTTCGAAGAAGTCGACGTCGATGCCGACCTCCGCGACCCCGAGCAGTTCGGCGAACAGCCGGCAGAGCACTTCCTCGTTGTGGTCGCGCGGCCCGCGTCCGGTCGCGGCTTCGGTGTGGTCGGGCGCGGGGAGCGCCTTGCGGTCGAGCTTGCCGCTCGACGTCGTGGGGAACTGGGCGAGCGGCACGATCGCCGACGGAACCATGTACTCCGGCAGCCGTCCCCGGACCAGCTCGGTCAGCGCCGCCAGGTCGAGCCCGGTCGGATCCGCCGAGCCGCCCGGCACCACGTAGGCGACCAACCGCTGGTCGTCGGCGCGGTCCTCGCGCACCACGACCACCGCGTTGTCCACGTCCGGGTGCGCGGTCAGCGCCGCCTCGATCTCGCCCAGTTCGATCCGGAAGCCGCGGACCTTCACCTGGAAGTCGGTCCGGCCGAGGTACTCGACCCGGCCGTCCCCGGTCCACCGCACCAGGTCCCCGGTGCGGTACATCCGTGCCCCGGCGGGGCCGAACGGGCAGGCCACGAACCGGTTCGCGGTCAACCCGGGCTGCCCCACGTAGCCCCGCGCCAGCCCGGCACCGGCGAGGTACAGCTCACCGGCGACCCCGGGCGCGACCGGGCGCAACGTCGCGTCCAGTACGTACACCCGGGTGTTCCAGATCGGTGCGCCGATGGGTACCCGGTCCGCGCCGGGTATGTGCTGCCACGCGGTGACCTCGACCGCGGCCTCGGTGGGGCCGTAGAGGTTGTGTGCGCCGCAGTCGGGCAGCAGGCCGGTGAACCTGTTGGCGAGCGTGGCCGGGAACGCCTCGCCGGCGACCTCGATCCAGCGCAGGCTGGTGCAGTCCTTGGCCGAGGGTTCGGCGACGAACGCCTCGAGGAGGGAGGGCACGAAGTCCGCGCCGGTCACCCGCTCCCGCCGGATCAGCTCGGCCAGGTAGGCCGGGTCCCGGCGCCCGTCCGGACGTGCGATCACCACCGCCGCCCCGACCTGCAGCGGCGCGAACAGCTCCGGCACCGAGACGTCGAAACTCGCCGACGTGCTGAGCAACACCCGGTCCTCGGCCGTGACGTCGAAGTGCGCGAGCCCCCACGCCAGTCGGTTCATGATCGACCGGTGCGACACCTGCACACCCTTGGGGCCACCGGTGGATCCGGAGGTGTAGATGACGTACGCGGCGTTGTCCGGCGACAACGACCGCTCCGGATTCAGCACCGGATACCCGGACACGTCCGGAAGCGCCCCTTCGAGCAGCAACAGCGGCTCGGCACTGTCCAGCACATGCCGCACCCGATCCTCGGGCAGGTCGGTGTCGATCGGCAGGTAGGCCGCTCCCGCCTTGACCACCGCGTAGATCGCCACCAGCAGATCCACCGAACGTGGGATCCGCACCGCGACCGACTGCTCGGGGCCCGCGCCCTGCAGGACCAGCCAATGCGCCAGCTGATTGGCCCGCCGGTTGAACTCCCCGTAGGTCAGCGTCTCGCCCTCGCCGATCAACGCGACCCGGTCGCGGTCCCGCTCCACCCGCGCCTCGAACGCGCCCGGCAGGGTGCCCGCGGCCACCGGATGCGCGGTGTCGTTGATCCCCCGCACCAACCGGTCCCGCTCCGCCGCCGACAACACCTCGACGGCGCCGACCGGCGTGGCCGGATCGGCGGCCAACTGCTCCAGCACCCGGACCAGCCGGGCGGCGATCTCCTGGGCCGCGTCCCGGTCGTAGAGGTTGTCCTGGTAGTCGAGGGAGAGCCGCAGGTAGGGGTCGGCGGCGTTGAGGGTGAGCGGGTAGTGCGAGCCCGCGAACGGCCGGATGCCGTCGATGGTGAAGCCCGCCGAGGTGTTCGCGTCGACCATGCCCTCGCGGTCGATCGGGTAGGACTGGAACACCACGATCGTGTCGAACAGGGCGGGCAACCCGACGCTGCGCTGGATGTCGGCCAACCCGTGGTAGCTGTGGTCGAGCAGCGCGGTCTGTCGCTCCTGCAGTTCGGTGATCACGTCGGCCACGCTGTGGTCCGGTCGGCAGAACACCCGGATCGGCAGGGTGTTGATGAACAGGCCGACCATCTCGTCCGAGCCGAGCAGGTCGGCCGGGCGGCCGTTGACGGCGGCGCCGAACACCACGTCCTGCCGGCCGGTCAGCTTCGACAGCAGGATCGCCCACGCGCCCTGCAGCAGCGTGTTCAGGGTGACCCCGAGTTCCGCGGCGCGCCGGGCGAGTTCGCGTCCCTTGTCGATCGACAGCGGTACCTCGACCCGCCCGAGGGCGGACGCCGCCTCCTTGAGGAGGGTGTTCGGCGCGACCAGGGTCGGCTGGTCGAATCCGGCCAGCTCGGCGGCCCACCGGGCGGCCGACGCCTCCCGGTCCTGTGCGGTCAGCCAGGCCAGGTAGTCGCCGTAGCTGCGGACCGGGGGCAGCTCGCGGGTCTCGGAGTACAGCCGGATCAGGTCCGTGATCACCAGCGGCGACGACCATCCGTCGAACAGGGCGTGGTGCGCGGTGATGACCAGTTTCGCCCGCTGCGGCCCGCAGGTGAGCAGCGCCAGGCGGATCAGCGGCGGCCGGGTGGGATCGAGTTGGTCGGCCCGGTCCTCGGCGAGGAACGTGTCGAGCGCGGCGTCCTGTTCGGGTTCGCTGCGGTCGGTCAGATCCAGGTGCCGCCAGGGCATGGCCAGTTTCTCCGGCACCACCTGCACCGGATCACCGCCGGCTGCGGTGGCGAACGCCGAGCGCAGATTGGGGTATCGCGCCAGCAGTGCCTGTCCGGCGGCGCGCATCCGCGTCGGGTCCACGTGTCCGGACAGGTGCAGCACGAACTGCATGTGGTAGACGTCGAAGGAGCCGTCGGCGAGCGCCGCCTGGAACAGGATCCCGGACTGCGAGGGGGGCATCGGCCACACCTCGGCCAGCCGGCCGTAGCGCGCCTCCCAGGCCTCGATCTCGTCCTGTCGCACCGGGACCAGCGGGGTGTCCGACGGCGTCAATCCGCCGATGTCCGGGCGTCGGGCGTAGTCGGCCATGCCGGACAACGTCCGCATCCACGACTCGGCCAGTGCGACGACCTCCTCGCGGGCCAGCAGCCCGCCGGGGTACATCAGGATCGCCTGCAGCCCGGTGTCCGTGGCGACCGCGCTGACCTCGAGCGCGGACAGCGCGGGCAGGTCCGGGTCGGGCGCCGGGATCAGCTCGGCGGACCAGGCCGCCGGTCCCCACCCGTTCGCGCGCAGGTGTTCGGGCACGTCGGCGTCGGAGATCCGGCCGAGGTAGTTGAACCCGATCTGCGGCACCGGGAGGTCGGCGAGTTGGTCGGCGGTCTCCGGGTTGAGGTAGCGCAGCAGTCCGAAGCCCAGGCCCTTGTCCGGGATCTCGCGCAGCTGTTCCTTGACCAGTTTGATCGCCTGCCCGGCCGCGGCGCCGCCGGCCGACACCTCGGCCCAGTCCACGCCGCGCACGTCGATGCGGGCCGGGTACATGCTGGTGAACCAGCCGACGGTCCGGGAGAGATCGGCCCCGGGGACGACCTCCTCCTCGCGGCCGTGCCCCTCCATCCGGACCAGGGTCGACCGGTCCGCGCCGCGCCGGTGGTTGATCGCCAGGGCCAGGGCGGCGAGCAGCACGTCGGTCCCGGTGCCCCGGAACGCCGCGGGCAGCGTGGTCAGCACCGCCTCGGTGTCCTCGGCGGACAGGTGCACCCGTACGTGCTCGACCGTGGACATCAGATCCACCGCCGGGTCGAATGCCCGGGCGCCCAGCGGGGGGTTCGGCGCCTCGAGCAGGTCCCGCCAGTACGCCAGTTCCGCTTCCCGCTCCGAATCGAGCGCCTCGTCCTGCAACGCCGCCGCCCAGCGGCGGGCCGACGTGCCGACCGCGGGCAGTTCGGGGGTGCGCCCGGAGCGGACCTGCTGCCAGGCCTCGGCGAAGTCGGACATCAGGATCCGCCAGGAGACCCCGTCCACCACCAGGTGGTGCAGCACCACGAGCAGTCGGCCGGCGCCGGACTCCGGGGCGAACCAGACGAAGGCCGCCATGGTCCCGGCTTCCGGGTCGAGTCGCCCGGTCGCCCGGTCCAGCTCCGCCTTCGCCAGGTCGAGCAGGGCCGGCTCCTCCCACCGACCGTCGCAGGCGACCCGGCGGATCAGGCCCTCGGCCCGTACGGTGCCCGGTGGGTGTGCGACCAGGCCGAGTTCGGCACCGCGGACCAGCTGCGCGCGCAGCAGGTCGTGCCGGTCGAGCACGGCGTCCAGCGTCGCGGTCAGGCCGCCGGCGTCGATGCCCGAGGGCAGTTCGAGCGCCATCGCCATCGCGAACCGGTTCGTGCCGCCGCCGTGCTCGAACACCTGCCGGGCCACCGGCTGCAACGGCATCGGGCCGACGCCGCCGCCCTCGTCCTCGGCGAGCGCGGGCGCCCGCTCGCCGCGGGTGGCGGCCACCTCGGCCAGTCGGGCCGCGGTGCGGCACTCGAAGATCTCCCGGGTGGTCAACTCCAGGCCCCGGGCCCGGGCCCGGGCGACCACCTGGATCGAGCGCAGGCTGTCCCCGCCCACGGCGAAGAAGTCGTCGTCGATGCCGACCCGTTCCACCCCGAGCACGTCCGCGTACGCCGCGGTGATGATCGCCTCGGTCCCGGTGCGCGGCGCCTGGTAGACCTCGCCCACGAACTCCGGTTCGGGCAGCGCCGAACGATCCAGCTTGCCGGTCGGCCCGAGCGGCATCCGGCCCAGGACCACGAAGGCCGACGGCACCATGTAGTCGGGCAGCCGGGCCGCGACGAACCGGCGCAGTTCGGCGGCCGAGGCACCGGACTGTACATCCACGTCGCCGATTCCCCCGGCGCCGTCGTCACCGACGCCGCCCTCGCCGGTGTGCACGACATATGCGACCAGCCGGCGCCCGCCCGAGGGCACCTCCCGGCCGACCACCACGACCTCGCTGATGCCCGGGTGTTGCGCGAGCGCCGCTTCGACCTCGGCGGTCTCGATCCGGAAGCCACGCACCTTCACCTGGCCGTCGCCGCGGCCCAGGCACTCCAGTTCGCCGTGCGCGTTCCAGCGGGCCAGGTCACCGGTGCGGTACATGCGCTCCCCGGCGGGGCCGAACGGGTTGGCCACGAATCGCTCGGCGGTCATCCCGGGTCGGCCGTGATAGCCGCGGCCCAGGCAGGTCCCGACCACGTACAGCTCGCCGACCACGCCCTGCGGCACCGGCGCCAGTCCCGGACCCAGCACGTAGGCGCGCATGTTCCCCAGCGGGGTGCCGATCGGCGCGACCTCGCCGGCCGCCCACTCCTCGGCCGCCGCCAGGGAGAATGTGGTGGCGTAGAAACTCTCGCTCTGCCCATAGGAGTTGACGATCCGCGCGCCGGGCAGCGCCGCGCGCACCTGCCGCACCAGCCGGGCCGGGAGCACGTCGCCCGCGAACACGACGGTACGCACACCACTCGTCCCGCCCAGGTGTTCCACCAGTTCGCCGAGCACCGAGGGCACCCCGCTGATCACGTGCCCGTGCCAGCCGTCCCGCTCGCCGAGCACCAGCGCGTTCGCCACCACCTCGGCGGTGCCACCGGTGGACAGCGCGGACAACAACTCGAAGACCGAGACGTCGAAGTTGACCGACGTACCGGCCAACATCCGCCACCCCGGCGGCGGCGCGTCCAACACCCGCACCAACTCGCGCACCCCGTTGACGACGCTGCGGTGGGTGATCGCCGCGCCCTTCGGCGTGCCCGTGGAACCGGAGGTGTACATCACGTACGCCAGGTTGTCCGGCGCCAACGGCGAGACCCGGCCCGCGTCGTCCGGCGCCCCCTCGGGCGAGTCCCATTCGGCACGGCGGTCGAGATCGACCGTCGCGATGTCGTTGTCCGGCAGGTCCCGCCAGGTCGCGGTGTCGGTGACCGCGAATCGCGGCGCCGCCTCGGACAACACACTCCCGGCCCGCCCGCCCAGATACTGCGGATCCATCGGCAGATACCCGGCACCGGACTTGAGGATCCCCAGCAGGCCCACCACCAGGTCCTCGGTGCGCGGCAACGCCAGCACCACCAGGTCCTCCGGCCCGGCACCACGCCGGACCAGCTCCCACGCGACCGCGTTCGCCCGCCGGTCCAACTCCCGATACGTCAACGTCCGGCCGTCGCACACGACCGCCGGCGCGTCCGGCGTCCGGGCCACCTGGCCCTCGAACAACCCCGGAACCGTCAGCTCCGACCCCGCCGCGGCCGTGTCGTTGAACCGCAGCAACAACCGATCCCGCTCCACCGCGTCCAGCACGTCGATCCCGCCGACCGGGCGCTCCGCATCGGCGACGAGCCGACCCAACACCCGAACGAAGCGGTTCGCGATGGCCTGGGCGGTGTCCCGGTCGAACAGGTCGGTGGCGAACTCGAGCCCGCAGTCCGCCGCGCCGGATCCGTTCGGGAGCATGTCGAAGAACAGATCGAACTTCGCCGTGCGGGTCTCGAGCCGCTCGGCCCGGACCTCGAGGCCGGGGAACTCAAGCCCCGGCACCGGCGGTTGCCAGGAAAGCATCACTTGGAAGTACGGGTTGTAGGCGGTGGACCGGTCCGGGTTCAGCAGTTCCACCAGCCGCTCGAACGGCATGTCCTGGTTGTCGTAGGCGGCGAGCGACCGGTCCCGCACCCGGTCGAGCAGTCGGCGGAAGGTGGGGTTCCCGGACAGGTCCACACGCAGCACCCAGGTGTTCACGAAGAACCCGACCAGGTCCCGCAGTTCCTCGTCGGTGCGCCCGGCGATCGGCGCGCCGATGGGGATGTCGTCACCGCAGCCGAGGTGGTGCAGGAGCACCGCCAGCGCGGCGTGCATGACCATCGAGGTCGTGGTGTCCGCCTGCGTCGCCAGCTTCTCCACGGACCGGAGCAGGTCGGGGTCGATGCGGAAGTCGACCCGATCGCCGCGGTGGCTCATCGCCTTCGGACGCGGGCGATCGGTGCCGATCGCCAGTGGTTGCGCCAGATCGGCCAATGCCTCGCGCCAGTACGCCAGTTGCCTGGCCTCCACGCTGTCCGGATCGGACCCGTCCCCGAGCACGTCGCGCTGCCACAGCGTGTAGTCCGCGTACTGCACCGGAAGCGGCTCCCACACCGGGGCCCGGCCCTGCCGGCGGGCCGCGTAGGCCATGGTGAGATCGCGGAACAGCGGACCGAAGGACTCCCCGTCCACGGCGATGTGGTGCGCCACCACCACCAGGGTGTGCGCGCGCGGGCCGCTGCGCAACAACCGGGCGCGGATCGGCACGTCGGCGGCCAGGTCGAAGGTCGCGGTGGCCGCTTCGTCGACCGCCGCCGCCAGTTCCTGCGTCGCGACCTCGACGAGCGGCAGGTCGAACGGCGCCCGACCGGATGGCAACACCTGCTGGTGCGGGACGCCGTCGTCGTCCTCGACGATCACCGTGCGCAGCACCTCGTGCCGGTCGACGACATCGCGCAGCGCCGACTCCAGCGCGCCCACGCTCAATTCACCGGTCAGCCGCAGGGCGAAAGCGCCGTTGTAGGTCGGTGAGGGGCCTTCGAACCGGTCCACGAACCACAGCCGGCGCTGCGCGAAGGACAACGGGATCATTGTGTCTCCAAATCGGCGGAACCACGAGGGAGCGAGTCGCCACTCAGTTCAGGTCGAGCAACGTCAGGAGTTCGTCGTTGTAGAAGTCGTCGATGGAGCACGCCCCCGACAGCGTCGAGAAGTACCGGTCGATCTGCTCCTGGTGTCCGACCAGTTTTTGCAGCATCTCGATCCGCCCCTCGGGCTTGAGCTCGGCCACGTTGAGCGCGCCCTGGTAGTGGCTGAGGGCTTCGCCGCTCAGGTCGTTCTCGTAGCGCCGCAGCGCCGACTTGAGCGCCGCGTCCTCGTGCAACCGCTCCCCGACGTATCCGGTGAGCGACTGGGCCTGGACGAAGGCTTCGGTGATCCCGCGGGCGGTGATCGAGTCCTTGTGGTTCACCGCGTCGCCGACCAGCACCCACCCGGGCCCGTACGCCTTGCGGAAGAAGTTCTCCTGATGGCCGGTGCCGTACAGCTGCTCCACCCGCTTGCCCGCCTGCATGCGCTCGTACAACTCGGGCACCGTCGTGCGGAATGCCTCGAGGTAGGCGGGTTCCACCGCCTTGCGGATGTCGTTGAACTCGTCCTGCGGGAAGTAGGCCATCAGCAGCGTGAGGCCGTCGTTGGTGGGGATGGCGCCGATCCAGCGCCCCGGCCGCTCGTAGAGCTCGAACTGGGTGGGCACGTCGGCCCAGTAGCTGTAGTAGGTGGTGGTCAGCCGCGGGTGCTCGACCACGTTCTGCGCGCCGACCTTGCGGGCCACCAGCGAGCGCATGCCGTCCGCGCCGACGACCAGTCGCGCATTGTCCGTGGCCTCGGCGCCGCCGGGCGTCGTGTACCGCACCCCGACCACCCGATCGCCGTCGTACACCAGGTCGTTGACCGCGCAGCCCTCCCGGAAGTCGACGCCGGCCGCCACCGCGCCGGCGGCGAGGATCGGGTCGAGCACGTAGCGCCTGGGCGCGTACGTCTCCCGCAGACCGTCGATCGGCAGCGAGAAGCCGTCGATGCGAACCCCGGGCCCCGCATAGCTCTGCCGGGTGATCGGCGTGCAGCCCGAGTCGCGGAGCCGGTCCAGCAGCCCCCACCGATCGAGCAGCGCCACGCCCTGCATGTGGATGTAGTGCGAGGACAGCGTGTCCTGCGGGAACTTCGCTTTCTCCAGGAGCAGGACGCGATAACCCTGCCGGGCAAACAACATGGCCGTCGGCGAACCCGCACAACGGGCACCTATGACAATGACGTCGTACATGGCGCCTCTCTTACCAGGTGGTTTTCGGATCCCGACGCGGCCCGCGGCCGGAAATATCGCTGTGGTCCGCCGAATTCGCCCGACGCTACCGAGTCGCCGCGTCCAGGGATTCGAGGTACGCGGAAATCGACGCCACCGTCGGATTGAGGAACATCTGGTCCACCGGAACCTCGAGGTCCAGTTCCTCGATGAACGCACCCTGGATTCTGGCCATAATCACGGATTGGCCGCCCAGGGCGAAGAAGTTGTCGTCGTCCGATATGTCGTCGCGCTGGAGTTCCCGGCACCAGATGGTGCGCACCCTTTCGGCAATCATCACAGTCCTCTCGGTTGTCATCAAGGTCCGTCGACTACGCCGTGGTGCCGCTGTCGGCATACCGGTTCCGATACGCCTCGACCAGTGCCGCCCGGTCCACCTTTCCGTGCGGACTCAACGGAATGTGTGGGATGTTGACGAACCCGGCCGGCACCATGTTGCGCGGCAGTGTCTCCAGGAGGCGGGCGCGCACGTCGTTCTCGGCGAGTTCGTCCCCCGTCGGGACGATGAACGCGATCAGCTCGGCATCGCCGGAGTCGGTGTACCGCACCACCACCGCGGCTTGCCGAACCCCGGCCAGCCGGCCGAGCGCGCGCTCGATGTCGGTGGGATCGATGCGCATCCCGCGCACCTTCACCTGCGCGTCCGTGCGGCCGACGACGACAAGTTCGCCGGCCTCGGTCACATAGCCGCGGTCGCCGGTGCGGTACAGCCGGCACGGCGCGCCGTCGACCACGATCGTGGTGAACCGCTCGGATTCGGGCCCGGTGCCGCCGAGGTAGCCGGCGCCGACGCTGGTCCCGGCGATGCAGATCTCGCCGTACTCCCCCACCCCGACCCCGCGCATCCGCTCGTCGAGCAGGTGCAGGTCGGTGTTGTAGGCGGGCCTGCCGACCGGTGCGATCTCGTGTTCGCCGGGCCGGTAGTCGGCGAGGTCGTACGACGACGCGACATCCGTACACTCGGCGACGCCGTACTGGTGCAGGAGGGTGCAGGTGTTCCCCGGGCGCCGCGCCCAGTCCGCGATACGTTCCACGTGCAGCGGCTCCCCGCCGAAGAGCACGTAGTCCAGCCGGCTGAGCGCGTCACCGCCGCGGGCGATCTCCCAGTCCACGAGCAGGTACAGCGTGCTGGAGGCGCAGTGCACGGTGCGGATCTCGTGCCGGGTCAACATCCGGTAGGCCAGCGCGGCGTCGAAGTTCCGGCTCGCCATCAGGTATTGGGTGGCGCCGCAGAACAGCGGCATCATCAGGCTGCGCTGGGACAGGTCGAATCCGAACGCGCTGACGACCAGGTTGTCCGACCCGGGATGCAGGCCGTATTCGAGCATCAGCCAGTTCAGCAGGTTGAACCAGCCCTCGTGGCGCACCGCGGTCAGCTTCGGCGTACCGGTCGACCCGGAGGTGAAGACCGCGTAGCACACGTCGTCCCCGGTGACCGCGATGTCGGGATCGCTCGCGGGCAGTTCCGCCAGGCGGTCGGCCCACTGTTCGAGGTCGACGACCTCGACGGCGGCCGAGGCGACCGAGCCGGCCGTCGCCGGGGAGGCCACGATCAGCGCGAGATCGGGCGTCTGCCCGAGCAGCAGCCGGAGTCTGGCCTCGGGGTAGGCCGGGTCGAGCGGTACGTAGGCCGCGCCCGCCTTGAGCGTGCCGAGGATGGCGACGAGGATGTCGATCGAGTAGCCGAGGCAGATGCCGACCTTCGTGCCCGGGCCGTGTCCGCGCGCGGTGAGGAAGTGCGCGAACCGGTTGGCCCGCGCGTTCAGTTCCGCGTAGGTCAGCTCCCGGCCGGCGCAGTGCACGGCGACCGCGTCGGGCGTGGCTTTGGCGTGTGCCTCGAACTGCTTGTGCACGACGGGCGCCGAGGGCAGGGCCACCCGCTTTCCCTGAAGGATCATCAACTGACTCCCATGTGACGGGTGTCCGGTCGGCCGAGCCGCCGACACACCACGGGGAAGGGGGCTTGGTCCGGCACGGCCAGTGCCGCGCCCGGCACTAGCCGGTGCGCCGTTCGGCGGCGTCGAGCACCCGGGTGACCCACTTGTCGACGGACAGACCGTGCGTGGCGGCGACTTTCGAGTAGTGCTCCAGTTGGCCGGCGTCCAGCTCGATGGTGAGCGTGGTGACCTGCCGCCGGCGCCGGTCGGCGGCCGTCGACTCGGCCGGCCGGCGGGCCTGCTGCGTGTGGTTGCCGCTGTTCGCGGGCAGCTCGCCGGCGTGGTTCTGCTCGGCCAGGCCGGCGCGAACCACTCTGCGGAGTTCGTTGCGCGACCACTTGCGTTGTTCGGCTTCGCGCAGCCAGTAGTCCTGCTCGGCCGGCGACAGGCGGGTCACCTCCGCGTGGTGGGCGAAGCTGAGGCTGTCCCACCTGCGGTGTTGCTCGAACCGCCGAGCCACCCACGCGTAGTTGCGCAGGGTCTGGTAGTCGAGCCCGGTCCGGTCGATCGCCTCCCGGTAGCGCCGCAGCCCGTACGTGGTCTCCCCGAAGATCAACCAGTCGGCGAGCCACCACGCCGAGGAGTTCGTCAGCTCGCGCAGGCCGGCCCCGATCCGCTCCCAGGACCGCTCCGCCAGGTTCGGCGGGAAAACCATCCCCGACTTGCGCACCTTCGCCTGAATCCCGACGAAGGGCAGCACCACCTCGCGCTGCGCGGGCTCGCCGGCGAGGCCCATCGGCCCCGCCCGGTAGCTGCTCGCGGTTCTCACTGGACGCCCCTCACAACCTTCGTCACCGTCGTTCCGCTTCGGGCCGCGACCGGCGGTCAGTCCGCCGCCATCGCCTCCCGCAGGCTCCTCGGGCGCAGGTCGGTCCAGTTCTGCTCGACGTACTCCAGGCACTCGGCCCGGGTCGCCTCGCCGAAGACCACCCGCCAGCCCTCGGGCACCTCGGCGAACACCGGCCACAGGGAGTGCTGGTCCTCGTCGTTGACCACGACTCGGAAGCGGCCGTTCTCGTCGTCGAAGGGGTTCGTGCTCACTGCCACCGTCCTCAACCGTCACAAGCTGACTCGTGGATGGGAAATTGCCAGGGTCAGGCGACCCGATAACCGTCGGGAAAAGACTCGGAATCGGAAACCGCCGGGGCCGGGGGACCCCGTGCATAACCGTCACGAAACCACTCGGATTCGGAAACCGCCGAGACCGGGACCGGGTTCGCCGTTCGGCGTCGTCCCGTCGACAGGACACCCGGCATCCGCACCCGGCCCGGAATGCTGACGCCACCGTAAGGACTCCACCGCCGACGCCACAAGCGACGGGATCACCCACCTCACCGTGGTCCGTCCGAACCTGTACCGCACCGGGGTTGTGTGCCACGATGGCCGAGCAGTGGCCCGCGGACGTGCCTTCTCGAATTCGGCTTCGGCCACTCTCCTCCCGCCGAGGCGATCGAGAGCGCGCCGTCGATTACGGTCCTGCCCGGGTGGCCCGCCGAGGCCTGATCTCCCGAGTGGAGAGACGAGATAAGAACCCCAACCCCAGCCGAACGGCGTCGCGCCCGCGACTGCCTGCGGGAATACGCCGGTTCCCGTTTCCCGACGGGAGGGCGTTCCGGGCGGCACCACGACAGCTCATCGACGACCCTACGACTGGTGATCAATGGTCTCGAAGGCAGAACCCGAATTCGCGACAGATCCGGACGACGACACACGACGGCTGCTGCTGCGCCACATGTTGCTGGCGCGAGGCGTCGACGAGGAGGCCCATCAGCTGCAGAAGCAGGGGGGGTTCATCCTCTGGCCGTCCCTCCAGGGGCACGAGGCCGCGCAGGTGGGCTCCGCGCTCGCGGTGGGCCCGGCGTCGACCGTCGTGCCCAGTTACCGCGAGCATGCGGTGGCCCTCCTGCGTGGCGTGACTCCCGAGGAGTTGGGCGCGCAGTGGGCCGGTCGCACGTTCTGTGGCTGGGATCCGTTCCGGGTGCGGTTCTTCCCCTACACGATGGTGCTGGCCGCCCAGACGCTGCACGGCGTCGGCTACTCGATCGGGCAACGCCTGCAGGGGCGCGAGGACTTCGTCGTCGTGTACATCGGCGACGGGGCCACCAGCGAGGGCGACATGTCGGAGGCGATGAACCTGGCCGCCGTCGAGTCGGCGTCCGTGCTGTTCGTCTGCCAGAACAACGGCTGGGCCATCTCGAAACCCAGCGAGGAGCAGATGCGCACCTCGGTGGCCGAGCGGGCCCGCGGTTTCGGCATCGAGTCCGTCGAGATCCCGGGTCACGACCCGGAAACCGTCTTCTCGGCCTGTGCCCGGGCCGCCGCGCACATCCGCCGGGAACGGGCGCCCTACCTCGTCGAGATCCGGGTGGGGCGGATCAACGGTCACACCACCACCGACGCCCAGGAGGTGTACCGCACCCCCGAGGACATCGCCCGGGCCAAGGCCGCGGACCCGGTGACCACCTACGCGGCCCGGCTGCGCGACCTGGGCGTGGCGGACCCCGCGTGGTTCGCGGCCGTCGACGCGGAAGTACGGGAGCTGCGCGAGCGGTTGATGAAGGAGTACGCCTGATGAGCACCGTGCGCTCCGCCTGCCTGGCGGAGTCGATCAACGCGACCCTCGCCGACCTGCTCGAACAGGATCCGCGACTGCTGCTGCTCGGCGAGGACATCGGCCGCCTGGGTGGCGTGTTCCGGGTGACCCGGGGCCTTCGGGACCGCTTCGGCGCGGACCGGGTGCGCGACTCGCTGCTGGCCGAGTCGACCATCATCGGCCAGGCCGTCGGCATGACGATGAGCGGCCTGGTACCGGTCTGCGAGATCCAGTTCGACGGGTTCACCTACCCCGGGGTGAACCAACTGGTCACCCAGGCGGCCCGGATCGCGGACCGGTGGAACGGACGGGTCGAACCGAGCCTGGTGGTGCGCATCCCCACCGGCGGCGGGACCCGGGGCGTCGAGCACCACGGCGAATCCAACGAGGCGCTGTTCGCCCGCGTCCCGGGAATCTCGGTGGCGTGCCCCTCCACCGGCGAGGACGCCGACCAGATCCTGCGGTACGCGGTGACGCTCGGTTCGCCCGTGGTGGTGTACGAGCCGATCCGCCTGTACTGGCGGCGGAACACGCCCGCCCGGGACCCCGAGCCGGCGCGCTCGCCCACCGCGGCCCGGATCGTGCGCCGCGGCACGGACCTGACGATCGCCACGTTCGGCGCGATCACCCACGACGTGCTGGAGGCGGCGACCGCGCTCGCCCCCGATGTCGACGTCGAGGTGGTGGACCTGCGCTGGGTGGCCCCGCTCGACATGGGCACGGTGTTGGAGTCCGTCGCCCGCACCGGGCGGCTGCTGATCGTGCACGAGGGGTCGAAGGACGTCGGCATCGGTGCCGAAATCGCCGCGTCGGTGGCCGAGCACGGCTTCGACGTGCTCCGCGGCCCGGTCCGCCGGCTGGCGCCGGACCGCCGCGTCTACCCCCCGGCGAACTTCGAGAAGGACTACCTGATCGGTGTGCAGGAGATCAAGGACGAGGTGCTGGTGATGACGAAGTGAGCGACTCTCTCGTGGACATGCACGTTCCCGGCTTCGGCCAGAGCCTCGACGAGGCCCTGCTGATCGAGTGGGTCGCCGGGGTCGGCGACCGGGTCGAGCGCGGGGATGTGATCGCGGTCGTGGAGACCGACAAGGCGAGCACGGAGGTCGTGGCGGAGCGCGGCGGACGGGTCGCGGTGCACTCCGCGACGGTCGGCACGATCCTCAAGACCGGCGACGTGCTGTACCGCTTGGCCACCGACTGACTCGCCGCGCCCCGGGATCCAACGATCCGGTCACCCGAACGGAGAAGGAACATGAGCGACATCGAAACCCGCATCGCGGACACCATGCTGGCCAAACTGCGCGAGCGCGACCCGTCGTTGGGCCCCGACGACCTGGCCCGGCCGGTCGCCGACCTCGACCTCGACTCGCTCGACCTGGTCGAGTTGCACCAACAGTTGGAACGTGAACTCCAGGTCAAGGGCGACCTGAAGGACACCGCGGGCTTCGCCTTCCTGGACGACTTCGGCACCTACTTCGTCAAGCTGGCGAGCCGGGGATGAGCGCGGGCATCGTCGACCTCGCCACCGCGAAACCGGGCCGGACGATCGACAACGACCACTTCGCGTCGATCGGGCTCACCGACGCGTGGATCCGGCGCCGCAGCGGCATCGCGGCCCGCTCCTGGCTGCCGGACGAGACCCCGCTCACCGAGGTCGCGGCGGAGGCCTGCGCGCCGATCGTGACCAGGATGGCGGACCCCTCCTCGGTCGGCGCCCTGATCGTGGTCAGCACCTCGGTACGGCAGCGCATCCCGGGCATCGCCCCGAAGGTGGCCCAACTCGCCGGGTTGGGGCCCTCGGTGCTGACCTTCGACCTGAACGCGGCCTGCTGCGGCTTCGTCTACGGGCTGATCACCGGGCTCTCGCTGTGCGACGCCGGCCAGGCGCGGTCGGTCCTGGTGTGCTCGGTGGAGGCCATGTCCCGGCTGGTGGACCGCACGGACCGGCAGACGGCGTGCCTGTTCGGCGACGGCGCCGCGGCCGTCCTGCTCGAGGAGCGCGCGGAGTTCACCGGCTTTCGCCAGGTCGCCGGTTGCGACGGCGCCCAGGAGGGGCTGATGCGCGAGACCGACGCGGGCGGCATCCATCTCGACGGGACGCAAGTCTACGACCGCGCGGTGCGCCGGATGTCGGAGTCCGCGCAGTACCTCTTCGACCACGGTCCCGCGCCGACCGTGCTGATCGGCCACCAGGCGAACGGCCGCATCCTGGAACAGGTTCGCGCCTTCTCCGCCCATCTCGGCGTGCCCTTCGTGAACCGGATCGAGAACTCCGGGAACACCTCGTCCGCGACGATCCCGCTGGCGTTCGCCGCCGAGTTGGACGCCGGTTCCCTCCCCGCCGCGGGCCGACTCGGCGCCGTGGCCTACGGCGCGGGCGAGGCGTGGGGCGGCGTCTCGGTGGACTACCGGATGCCGGCCGGCACCACCCCCTGACCGCGCCGGGATCGCGGGAACGTACTCGATCACAGGAGGTTGTCATCTACTCGCCAGAAGCCTGGGTCCTGCGCTCCGGTGCGATGTCCGGCCCGCACACCGGCGGACCCGGCGGCGCGCTGCGCCGCGATCGGTTCGCCTTCGGCCCGCTGGAGGAGGGTGAGGCCCTGGTGGAGCCGATCCTCGGCTCCTGGGAGGCCAACATCGACCACGCGCTGGCCCGTTCACCGATCGACGTGTGCAGCAGCCGCGGCGAGGACGTGGTGGTCCTGGGCAACCTGGGCGTGGTGCGCGTGCTCAAGGTGAACGCGGGCAGCCGGGACGTGCGGGTCCGGGAGGGCGACCTGTGCCTGCTCATGCCGTTCGGCAAACTGGACCGCTTCGACTACGCCGAACTCGCCTACGCCTACGACGCCCCCGGCACCATCGGCCTGCTGGCCAAACGCACGAAGCTGGACGCCCGGCTGCTCCTGCCGATCCCGGCCGACACGGCCTACTCGCTGCCCCAATGGGCCTCGTACGGGCGGTACTTCACCGCCTGGGACAACTGGCACAAGGCGTACGGGTGTTGGCGCATGCAGGTCCCCGACGACGATCCGGCGAACCATCTGGTGTTCGGGTGGGGCGGCGGCGTGGCCTTCGCCGAACTGATGCTGGCCAAGCGGGCCGGGTTCCGGGTGGCGATGACGGCGGGCTCGGACGAACGGGTCGCCTTCCTGCGGGACAACGGCATCACCCCGGTGGACCGCCGCCGGTTCCCCGCCCTGTCGCTGCCCACCCGGGAGGAACGCACCGACCGGGACCGGCACCGGCGGCGGCGCAGCTCGGTCGAACAATTCCTGGGCCTGGTCGACGAACTCAGCGACGGCCACGGGGTGGCCGTCTTCGTGGACAACATCGGCGAGCCCCTGTACGACGTCACGCTGACCGCGCTGGCCCGCGAGGGGGTCGTCACCACGTGCGGTTGGAAGGCGGGGATGCGCCTGTCGCATCTGCGCGGGGCCGAGTCGATCGCCCGACACATCATGGTCAACACGCACGTATGGCGGATGCCGGACTCGCCGGGCATCCGCGACTTCCAGGAGGCCGAGGGCTGGATCGCGCCGGCGGGGTCGGACGTGATCTACGACTTCGACCGGGTGCCGGAGCTGGCCGACGACTACGCGAACGGCCGGATCGGGTCGTACTTCCCGATGTACCGGGTGAACCCACTCTGAACCGGCGGACGTTCGGCGCGAGCCGGGCGTCCCCCACCCCACGCGACGACGAGGCCGTCAAGACCACGACCGGGGGTCTTGACGGCCTTCGTCACGCCGGGCCCGAAGCGACCGGCGACATCGCGCGAGCCGGTCGTTTCGGGCGGTGCCTCACCTTTGCCCGGCGGTGCCTCACCCTCGCCGGGCGGGCCCGAACCAGGTGCCGAGGGCGGTCCGCAGCCCCGAGCGGTCGGGCGCGCCGGCACCGACCGCCCAGGCGACATGGCCGTCGGGACGGATCAGCACCGCCGCGGGAGCGGGAAACTCGCCGAGGGTCGGCACGGACCAGTGGTCGTCCTCGCTGCGCGCCTCGACGAGGTCGACCCGATCGGCCCAGCCCCGGGCGACCGCCGCCACGTCGGCGCTGCCGCGCAGGTCGAGCAGCACGGGACGGGCGGCGTGCAGCAGTTCGTAGACGCGGCCGGCGCCGTCGGAGGTCTTGAGGTCGGCGTCGGGAACCCGGCGGCCCACCAGTGGGTGCTTGCCCTCGATCGGGTACCGGATGTCCAGTGCGCTGATCATGCCGCGCAGATACCGGTTGACGTCGTCGGACACCATGAGCGCGCCGAACACCTCACGCAGCGCCTCCGTCTGGGCGCCGGGGCGGGCCAGGGCGGCCTGCGCCCGGGTGTTGGTCAGCACCCGCTCCCCGACCGGGTGGCGCTCGTCGTGGTAGCTGTCCAACAGGCGGTCCGGCGCCTGGCCGCGCACCACCGAGGCGAGCTTCCAGCCGAGGTTGACCGCGTCCTGCACGCCCACGTTCAGCCCCTGCCCACCGGCCGCGTAGTGGATGTGCGCCGCGTCGCCGGCGAGCAGCACCCGGCCCTGCCGATACCGGGCGGCCTGCCGGGCGGCGTCGCCGAACCGGGAGATCCACCTGGGGTTGCGCATGCCGTAGTCGGTGCCCGCGAGCCTGATCAGCGACTCCCGGAGTTGCTCGAGTGTGGCGCCCTCGTCGCGGTCCGCGACGTGGTCGTACTCGGAGGTGATCACCCGATGCCAGCCCGGCTCCAGGGCGAACGCCGAGAAGTGACCCTCCGGACAACGCCGCATGAAGATGAAGTCCTCGGGCAGATCCGGGATTTGCACGTCGCCGAGGAGCGCGGTCAGGGTCGCCGGAGTGCCGGGGAAGTCGATCTCCGCCAGCTTGCGCACCGTGCTGCGCCCGCCGTCGCAGCCCACGAGGTAGCGGGCGCGCAGCGTCACGGGGGCGGCCTCCGCCGTCCGGAGCTCGACCGCGACGCCGGTCTCGTCCTGGTGGATCCCGATCACCTCGGACGACCAGCGCACCCGCACACCGAGTTCGGCGGCCCACTCCTCCTGCACCCGCTCGATGGTGGACTGGGGGAGCTGCAGCGGGTGCGGGTGTCTGGACTCGAACCCGTCGAAGTCCAGCCAGAGCCCGGAGAAATGGCCCACCGGCGTCAGTTCGCCGACCGCCAGGAAACGTTCCAGGACGCCGCGCTGGTCCAGCACCTCCAGGGTGCGCGAGTGCATGCCGCCGGCGCGCGACTCGCCCGACCGCTCGGCGAGCCGCTCGACCACCACCACGTCGACGCCGGCCAGCCGCAGCTCGCAGGCGAGCATCAGGCCCGTCGGCCCGGCGCCCGCGATCACCACGTCCGTGTCCATGCCGGTATCTCCCACGCCGTTTTCCCCCTCGTCCCGCCGCGCCGCCAACCTCGGCAAATCACCTCCACGTTCACGGAGGTGGATCAGCCGGTCAAGACCACGTCGACATCGACGGGAGCAGGTCGCCGAACCCACCCTGTCCCGCCGGCGGGACGGTTTTGCGCCACCACTCCCAACCAACAAGATCCTTGGTGATCGGCGGTCGGTGATCGGCAGCCGACCCCGGGCGATCGCGGATCAGCCCAGGAAGGTCAGCCGTACGGTCCGCTCGGGGTTGTCCACATTGGTGTCCGCCATCGTCACCGACTGCCACGTGCCCAGCGCGAGTACGCCGCCGGTCACCGGCAGCGTCGCGTGCGCCGGCACCAGCGCGGGCAACACGTGATCGCGGCCGTGTCCGGGGCTGCCGTGCCGATGCCGCCGGCGGTCGTCGGCCGGCAACAACTCGGCCGGCGTCGCGAGCAGATCCTCGTCGCTGCCCGCGCCGACCTCCAATACCGCGACGCCGGCCGTGGCATGCGGGACGAATACGTTCAACAACCCGTCCCGACCGTCGGCCACCTCGGCCAGGAACCCGGCGCACGACCCGGTGAGGTCGTACACCCGCTCCCGCCGCCCGGTGCCGACCCGGATAACCCGCGATGCGGTGCGCTCACTCATGCCACCATGCTCGCGCATTCCTTTGCCTTCGGCCGAATGCGTACCGACAATATGGAGCAGTACCTACCTGTCGGTAAGGATCGGTAAGGGTCGACATGGAGAGGGGACGCGCGTGGCTCGGCGTTATCAGTGCGGTCTCGACGCCGCCATGGATGTCATCGGCGGCAAGTGGAAGGCGTTGATCCTGTGGGCGTTGCACGTCGAGGAGCGGCGCTTCGGTGAGTTGCGCCGGGCGGTGCCCGGGATCAGCGAGAAGATGCTGATCCAGCAGTTGCGCGAGATGGAGGCCCGGGGAATCGTGCACCGCGAGGTGTTTCGCGAGGTCCCGCCCAAGGTGGTCTACTCGCTGACCCCGCTCGGCCAGTCGCTCAACGACGCGTTGTTGCCGCTGGGGGTGTGGGGCCACGACCACGTCGAGCAGATCGCCGCGACCGCGCCCGCGACACCGGGCACGCCGGATACTCCGGATACGCCGGGCACGCAGGACCCGGCCCGGCCCGCCGCGTAGGCCATTTCCGGGCGAAGTTTCCGGAATTGGCGAATGCCCGGATTGACACCGGACCGATCTGCTATCCCGCGCGGACACACTCTGGGTGCGTCGTTGTTGACTTTTCGTAGCGCTCGCCGTAAGTATTTCGGCAGCGAATATCCGGATTGTCTGCGACGTCTTCGTTGAGCCGCCGGGGTGTGAATATATGACCGAATACGTCCGAGTGTCCGAACAGTTGGCGTTGCCGCGCGGTCCGGTCGACCCGATCATGGCCTCCGCCCGGCGACACGACACCTATCCCGTGCACGTCTGCCTCGACGAGGACACCGCGCTGGCCCGGCTGCGGGCCGAGATCGACGGCCGCCGGGTGGCCCTGGTCACCGACGACACCGTGTTCGCGCTGCACGCGCGCCGGCTCGCGGAGCGACTGGCGGGGACCGGACTGGACGTGGTCGCCACCTCCTTCCCGGCCGGCGAGGCCAGCAAGAGCCTGCGCACCGCGAGCACGCTGCTCGACTGGCTGGCCGGCACCTCGCTGGCCCGCCGCGACATCGTGCTCGCGGTCGGCGGCGGCGTGGTGATGGACACCGTCGGCTGGGTGGCCAGCGCGTACATGCGCGGCCTGCCATACATCAACGTGCCCACCACGCTGCTCGCCCACGTGGACGCCGCGCTCGGCGGCAAGGTGGCCATCGACCACCCCTCGGCGAAGAACCTGATCGGCGCGTTCTACCAACCCCGGGCGGTGGTCTCCAATGTCGGCTACCTGGCCACCCAGGACCCGCGCGGACTGCGGGCCGGCCTGGCCGAGGCGATCAAGACCGGGATCATCGCCTCCCCCGAGCTGTTCGCGCTGATCGAGCGCCGGCACCCGGCGATCCTGGCCGCCGACCCGATCCCCACCGCCGCCCTCGTGCACGCCTCCAGCGTGCTCAAGTGCCGCCTGATCGCCCGCGATCCGTACGAGCGGGACCTGCGCCGGCCGCTGAACTTCGGGCACACCATCGGCCACGCGGTGGAGACCGCGACCGGCTACGGCCCGGTGCTGCACGGCGAGGCGGTCGCGTTCGGGATGGCCTGCGCGGCCCGGATCGCCGAACGTCGAGGGCTGCTCGACCCGGCCCTGTGCACGCGGGTGACCGAACTCCTGGACCGGGTACGGCTGCCCACCACGCTCGCCGCGCTGGCCGCGCCGCTCGACCCGGCGTCCACCATCGCGGCGCTCGACCAGATCCGCAAGATCCGGGACGGCCGGCTGCGTTTCGTACTGCCCACCGCGCTCGGCGAGACGGTGATCACCGACGATGTGACCGACGCGGAGATCCACGCCGCGCTCGTCGTCTGCCCCGCCGCCGAGGTCAGCCTCGCCCGCGCGCACGGAGGCACCGATGGCTGAGCCGGCCGAGCCGGCTGTGTCGGACGCGTTGGACGCGTTGGACGCGTTGGACGCGCTGGACGTGTTCGTGATCGGCGGGGTCGGCGTGGACATCATCGTCCGGGTGCCCGAACTCCCGTTGCCGATAAGCGATGTGAAGGTGCCGCCGATCCGGCAGTACGTGGCGCACACCGGCAATGGGGTGGCCCTGGGCTGTCGGGCGCTGGGCCTGCGCACCCACTTCGCGGCGGTGCTCGGCGCCGATCCGGAGGCGGACTTCATCCTGGCGCACTACACGAAGCTGGGCCTGTCCTTCGCGCACGTCACCGATCCCGCCGGCACCCCGCGCAGCGTCAACCTGGTCGGCCCGGACGGCGAACGGTTGTCCCTGCACGACAGCCGACTGCCCGCGGACCTGGTCGTCGACCCCGAGTTGTATCGCCCCGCGCTCGCCCGCACCCGGCACGCGCACATCTCCATCGGCGGCTGGTCCCGGCCCGCACTCGCCGAGGCGATCGAGGCCGGCGTGTCGATCTCGACCGACCTGCACGGGTGGGACGGGAAGGACCCCGCGCGGGCCGACTTCGCCTATGGCGCCGATCTGGTGTTCACGTCCACCAACCGGCTCGGCGACCGGGTCGAGGAGGCCGCGCGGGACCTGCTCGCCCGGGGCCGGGCCGAGGTGGTGGTCGCGATGGCGGGCGGGCGCGGCAGCTATCTGGCGCTGCCGGACCAACCACTGCGCCACGTACCGGCGTTGGCGATGCGGGCGGACGAGGTGGTGGACACCAACGGCGCCGGGGACAGCTACGTCTCGGGCTTCCTGTACGCCTACCTGGCCGGGCGCGACTGGGCCGCCTGCGCGGCGGCCGGGACGTACGCGGGGGCGCACGCGGTCCGGACCGCCGGGACCCATACGTCGTTCATCACGGCGGAGGAACTCGACCGTGCGCTCTCCTGACCGGGTCGGGGGACACGTCGCGGGACGGCTCGGCAGGCGGGCCGGCGGTGTCGGTCGGCGGCAGGATCCCGGTCGGGGTGACGATCGTTTCCCGAACCGTAGTGCCGGCCGTGACCACGGCCCCGGGCAGGACCACCGAGCGCAGTACGGTCGCCCCCGGCTCGATGTGCGCGCCCGCGTGTACGACGCTGTGTTCCACGTGCGCCTGCGGTGGTATCGCGGCGCCGAGGAGACTTCCGTCGACGTATCTCGGATATCCGTCCGGCAGGCCCGCAAGGGTACGCGGAAGCAGCTCGGCCGGCATCGGGTGCGGCCGGTCGAGCAGGCGCAGTTGCTCGCCGTGATAGCGCTCCACGGTGCCGATGTCCGCCCAGTAGTCGGTCACCTGATACGCCGTCACCCGCCGGCCGGCGGCGATCATCGCGGGCAGTACGTCGCGGCTGATGTCGTGCTGCCAACCCGCCGCACCCCGGGCCGCCAGGCCGTCCAGCACCTCGCGCAGCGCGTCGATCCGGAATACGCAGAACGCGGTGAAGACCAGGTCCGAGGTCGGCCGCGCGGGCTTCTCCACCAGCGCCCGGACCCGGAACTCGGCATCCGTCTCGACCATGCCGAACAGGTGCACATAGCGGCGCTCGATCCGCTGCACGCCGATCGTGCAGTCCGCGTTCGCGGCGCGGTGCGCGGCGACCATCGGCGCATAGTCGAACACGTAGACGTGGTCCGCGTGTTGGATCAGCAGATCGCGCGCGCCCGGGGCGAACAGATGGGCCGCGTTGGCGAGCAGCGCGTCGGCGGTGCCGCGTTCGGCGGGGCGCTCGGGCAGGATCGCCCCGGGCCCGCTCCGGGCGATCGCGTCGTGCGGGCCGAAGTGCAGCCGGGTGCCCGGGTGTTCGTCCCAGTGCGTGACCAGGTGTCGGATCAGGTCGGACTCGCGGTGCTGGGAGAGCAGGACCAGTTCGGGCAGGCCGGAGCGGATCGCGTTGGCGATGCTGAAGTCGACCAGCCGGCACGAGGCGGCGTAGGGCACCAGGGGCTTGCAGGCGTGCGCGGTGAGCGGGCCGAGTCGTTCGCCGAGGCCGCCGGCGAGCAGGCCGCCGCGTACTCCGTCGAGCGTCACCAGGTACGCCCCGGGACGGCGCCGGCGGGTAGCAACGTGCGCAGCAGCGCGAGCGAGTTGGCGATGCCCTGCTCCGTCGGCAGCAGGGCGTCCTCGTGTTCCACGTAGATCACTCCCCGGTAGTCGTCGTCGAGCAGCGCGGCCACGATGGCCGGCCAGGGCAGATCACCCGCGCCGAGCGCGCGAAAGCGGGTCGCCGGCCCCGGGCCGTAGCGCGACCAGCCCGCGCCGCGCGGCGGTTCGGTGCCGGACCAGCGCTGGAGGTCCTTGGCGTGTACGGCCACCAGGCGGTCGCCCCAGCCGCGCATCGCGGCCACCGGGTCGTGTCCGGTCGCGGCGAGGTTGGCCGGGTCCAGGCACAGGCGAACACCGCTCACCGCCGAGAGCAGTGCTCTCGCGCTGGGCGGGTCATAGGCGACCTGCTTGGGGTGCGGCTCGAACACCACCCGCACCCCCACATCGCCCGCCAAGGCCACGATCGGCCGCACGGCCGACACCCAGGCGTCCACGTTGTCCTGCCAACTCACCACACTGCCCGGCCAGGACAACCAACGCGCCAGATCGGGCACCCCCAGCATCACCCGCGCCAGCGGCGCCCCCACCCCGGCCGCGAACCGCACGGTGTCCAGCGCGGCCCGCATCCCGTAGTCCCGCTTGGCCTCGGCACTCCCGACGAACACCGAATCGGTATGCGCCCCATGCGGCCCGAGCACCAGCTGAGTGTCCCGACTGTTGCTCACACAACCGATCTCCACACCGACCGCCGCACACGACTCACGCACCGCACGCACCGCGCGCTGCCCGGCCGGATCACCCGCCCGGGCGGCATCGACCAGCCCGAACACCCGGTCGACCGGCAGATCCACCACCCCGACCCCCGCCCGCCGAGCCGCCCGCAACGCCCCGTCCAGGCCGAGCGGCGCCAACGCGGCCAAACACACCCCGAGCCGAACAGGCCCGCTCCCGGCGGCAATCCGGGCCCCGACCTCGGCCCCGGCCCCGGTCTCACTCTCGGCCCCGGTCTCGGGAGCCATCCCGGCCACGGCAGCGACGCCGTTTCCGTTCGCCGACGTCGGGCGCCCGGCCCGCCGGGCCCTGCGCTCGCGTCGCGCGCCGCCGGGCGCCCCCGGCTCGTTCGGTCGTCCCTCCGCCATCGGCGTTCCCCCTCGCTGGGCCGCGGATCGGGATGTCACACGCTGCGGGTATGTGCCCAACCCTTGGGCGGTGAACCCTCGTTCGCCGACAGTGCGGCGTACACCGCGCGGACCGGATCGGTCAGTACGGTCGGTGGTTCGGCCGCGCCGAGTTCGTCGACGATCCGCCCGGCCAACTCGGCCGCGTACGCCGGACACCCCCGGAACACCCCGCCGTTGAGCACCGCCCGCCAGGCCCCGGTCAGGCCGGCCGCGTCCCGTGCCGCCCGGACACCTGCGACCAGGTCGTCCAGGGCGCCCCGGACCACCTCGTCCGCCACCGCGTCGCCCGCCTGCCAGGCCGCGCACACCTCGGGCGCGAGCGCCGCCACCGGGGCCTTCGGAAACGGCTCGGCGGCCAGCCGGCGGGCGAGTTCGCGCGGACCCGGCTCGGCGAACAACACGGTCGGCCGCCCGCGCCCGTCCACCCCGCGCACCGCCGCCCGCAACCCCGCCTCGCCGAGCGCGTACGCGCTGCCCTGGTCGCTGCCCAGATACTCACACCCGCCGATCACCACGGGCGGCCCGGCATCCGCGCCCGCGCTCGCCACACACGCCGAACCCGTGCCGGCCACCACCACCACGCCCCGCCCGGACAGCGGCGGCGCAAGCAGCAGCGGCGGTACGTCCCCGGAGATCACCAACCGCCCCACCAGGCCCTGTTCGCGCGCCAGCGCGGCCAGCCGGTCCAATTCCTCCGGCGCGGTGTCCATGGTGATCGTCGAACTCGCCAACCACCCGACCGACGGCGCCCCGCCCAGGTCCGAGGCGATCTCCGACAACAACTGCACGAGCGTCTGCTCGGCCGGCACCGCGCCGGCCGAGGCCGGATTGACCGACCCGCGCGTGTACCGGATCGAGTCGAGCACCACGGCCGTGGTGTGCGTGCCGCCGGCGTCGATCGCCCAGTACGCCACAGTCGAAAACCTCCGCAGTCAGTCGAAATCGAACTCCGCCGGTCACGCTACCGGTGCCGGTAGCCGGCCGAGGGTAGTGGTCGGGCAGTACGGTGGACGACACTCTCGGTCACCCATCACGGACGGAGTGTCGATGCGGCACGGCGGCGGTGTCCTCGGGCTGGTCGCCCCGGCGACGAGTTGGGGGCTGTTCTGGGGCGGCTGGGCCGCGCTGATCCCCACCCTCCAGGACGAACTCGGCCTGGACGACCGGCAACTGGGCCTGGCGCTATTCGCCGTCCCGGTCGCAGCGGTACCCGCGATGCTCGGTACCGGGACGCTCGCCCGGCGCCTCGGCCGGCGCACCCTCCCATTGGTGACCGCCGGGTTCGCGGTCGGCACGCTCGCGGTCGCGGCGGCCGATGCACGCTGGTCGTTCGCCGCCGCGCTGCTCCTGATCGGCGCGGCCAGCGGTGCCATCGAGGTGGCGCTGAACGCCGGTACGGCCGCGCGCGAGGCCCGGACCGGCGAGCGGTTGTTCCACCGGGTCCAGGCGGCCACCCCGCTGGCCATGGTGCTCGCCGCGCCGGCGGTCGGCCTGGCGCTGCGACTGGACGTGTCCGCCCGGGCGATCCTGGTGGTGATCGCCGTACTGGTCGGACTCAGCGCGATCCCGGCCGTCGACCGGGACCCGACGCCGGAGCCGACTGCGGACCCGGAGCCGGAGCACGCCTCACCCACGCCCGAGCGCGCCGGCCGCCGACTGCTCGTCGCGCTGCTCGTGGTCGGCGCCGTCGGCGGCACCGTGCTGCTGATGGAGAACACCGTCGAGCAGTGGGGCGCCATCCAGCTCACCGGCCTGGGCGCCGGCTCCTTCCTCGCCGCGTGCGGTCCGGCCGCCTACATGGCGGGCCTGGCCACCGGCCGGCTGCTCGCCCAGTGGCGCGGCGAACGGGTCGGCGACCGCACGCTGATCGTGCTCGGCGGCGCGCTCGGCGGCCTCGGCCTGGCCGTCGCGGCGGCGGCCTGGTCCACCGCGACCACCGTGGCCGGCTTCGCGCTCGCCGGCATCGGCCTGGCCCCGGTGGTGCCCACGCTGCTCGCCGCGACCGGCCGCGTGGTCGGTCCGGCGCGGCGTCCGCAGGCCATCTCGATCGTCACCACGGTGTCCTACGCCGGCTTCCTGGGCGCCCCGCCACTGGTCGGCACCCTGGCCGGGCACCTGGGTCTGGGCACCGTCCTCGGCATCGTCGCGCTGTGCGGGGTAATGGTCATGACGGGCAGTCAGGCACTCCGCCTGCTCCCGGCCGGCGAACGCCCCACCGACCGCCCCACCGACCGCCCCGGCCCACCCCCCGACCGGGACACCCCGGACCGGCCGCACCACCCGCACCACCCGAGCGGCCCGACCACCCCGCACGAGAAGGGAGTTCCCCGATGACCCGGGTCCTGGTATTCGGATCGGGGTACATAGCCGGCCACGTCGGCACCCGGCTGACCCGCCTCGGCCACGGCGTCGTACTCGGCTCGCGCCGCAGGCCCGGCACGCCGGAGACCCGGGGGCTGCGCTGGCTCCCGGTCGACGTGGCCGATCCGGGCCAAGTCCGCACCGTCGTCGACGCGGTCCGCCCCGACGCGGTGGTGGCCGCGCACGGCCCCTCGGACATCACGTGGTGCGAGGCCGATCCGGCGGGCGCGGCCGGGGTACACGCCGCCGGCGCCCGACACGTGGTGGCCGCTCTCGCCGGTCGTACCGCGCGGGCCGTGTTGATCTCCACGGACAACGTGTTCCCCGGCAACGCGGACAGCTGTACCGAATCCGATCCGACCGCGCCCGCCAACGCCTACGGCCGGGCCAAACTCGCCGCCGAGGCCGCCTATCTGGCCGGGACCGACGCACTCGTCCTGCGGGTCAGCCTGGTCTACGGCTGGGATCGGACCGGATTGCGGCCCAACTTCTTCACCACCTGCGCCGAACGCCTGGGCGCGGGCGCCCCGGTCGCGGTGCCGGACGGGCATTGGAACACGCCGGTGTTGATCGACGACGTGGCCGCCTGGACCACCGCGCTGCTCGACTCGCCGCACACCGGCGTCGTGCACCTGGGCGGGCCGCGCCGGCTCTCCCGGGTGCAGTGGGCCCGGCACATCGCGGCGGGCTACGGCGTGGATCCCGCGCTGGTGACCGCCGTTCCGCAGGGGGACACCGCGTACGCGTGCCGCCCGCGCAACGCCTGCCTGCGCAGCGAACGCGCCGCGCACCTGCCCGAGTTGCGCGGCCTGGCCCCGATCGACGTATTCGCCGCCGACACCGCGCTGATCGGCGCGGTCGGCACCCCGGCCACCCTCGACACTTCCACCGTTGCGGACACTTCAGCCGTTCCCGGCACCTCAGCCGTTCCCGGCACCTCAGCCGTCCTCGACGCCTCAGCCATCCTCGACGCTTCAGCGATCCTCGGAAGGGACCAGCCCTGATGGACCGTCATCTGTTCCTGGCCAGCAAGCGCGCCGCCGTCAGCTTCGCCCCCGATCCGGACAGTGGGGCGCTGCGGCCGTGGCTCGCACCGGGCGGCACCGGCAATGTGGTCGCCGAGCAGGCGGGGGTCCTGGACGTGACCTGGATCGCCAGCGCCGACACCGACGACGACCACCGGGCGGCCCGGGAAAACCCGGATGGCCTGGAGCTGCGGCTGCGTTCGGGCCGCGACATCCGGGTCAGACTGCTCCGACACGACCGTGAGACCTTCGAGGTGGTGCAGAACTTCCTCACCGCGCAGCTGATGTGGGCGGCGAACAACTACGGCTGGGACCGGTGGACGACGCCGACCTTCGGCCCCGAGACCCATGCCGCGCTCGACCGATTCGCCGAATTCACCGAGGACTTCGCCGGCGCGCTGCTCGCCGACTCGGCCGATGTCGCGGACCCGGTCTACCTGGTCCACGACTACCAACTCGTCGGCGTACCGGCCCGGTTGCGCGCGGTCCGGGCGAACGCGCCGATCCTGCTGTTCGTGCACATCCCGTGGCCGTCCGCCGACTACTGGCGGATCCTGCCCAAGGCGATGCGGGTCGGCCTGCTCGAAGGCATGTTGCCCGCGACCACGATCGGCTTCTTCGCCGAGCGCTGGTGCCGCAACTTCCTGGACTGCGTGGCGGATCTGATCCCCGACGCCGAGGTGGACCGGGATGCGGGCGTCGTGCACTGGCGGGGCCGGCGGACCGGGGTGCGGACGATGCCGCTCGGCTACAGCCCCCTCGCCCTGGAGGCGGACCACCCGCGCCTCCCGGACGGGATCGCCGAGTGGGTCGGCGATGCCCCGCTGGTCGTGCACAGCGGCCGGACCGATCCGATGAAGAACGCCGAACGTGCGGTGCGGGCCTTCGTGTTGGCCCACCGTTCGGATCCGCGGGTGCGCGGCTCGCGGCTGTTGATCCGGATGAATCCGAACCGGCTCTACGTCGAGGCGAACGCGGACTACACCCGGCGGGTGGACTACGCGATCGCCGAGGCGAACGCCGAACTGGGCCCGGACACCGTGCGGGTGCACTGCGACAACGAGGTCGAGCACACCATCGGCTGCTTCCGCCGGGCCGATGTACTGATCTTCAACTCGACCGTGGACGGCCAGAATCTGAGCACGTTCGAGGCCCCCCTGGTCAACGAGCGCGACGCGGACGTGATCCTGTCCGAGATGTGCGGCGCGGCCGAGATCCTCGGCCCGGTCTGCCGCACGGTCAACCCGTTCGACCTGGTCGAGCAGGCCGAGGCGCTGGTCGCCGCGCTGACCGCGACCGCCCCGGAGCGCGCGGCGGCGGCCGAACGGCGGCGCAAGGTGGCCGAGCCATGGACCCTGGAGGCGTGGGTACGCACCCAGTTGGAGCGGCTGGACGCGGATCACCGCGATGCCTGAGTCGGCGGCGCCGGACCCGGCGCAGGTCGCACAGGTCGCGCAATACCGGTTGGGCGACACGGTGTTGGTGCGCGGCGAGGGGATCCGCACGTGGGACGCCGCCGGCCGGGAATACCTGGACTGCGTGTCCGGGACGTTCAACCTGGTCCTCGGGCACAACCACCCCGAGGTGATGGCGGCCGTGCGCGCGCAGACCGAGGAACTGGTGTTCGCCGCCTCGTCGTTCCGCACCGAACCCACCGACCGGCTGATGCGCGACCTGGTCGACCTGGCGCCGGCCGGCCTCACCCGGGTGAACCTGCGCAGCAGCGGCGGCTCGACCGCGAACGAGGGTGCGATCAAGATCGCCCAGCTCCACACCGGGCGGCGCGATGTGATCGTGCCCTTTCGGGGTCATGTCGGCCAGACCATCGCGGCCACCGGATACAACGGCAGCAGCCGGATGCGGGCACCGTTCCCGGCCTCGGGGGTCGGCGCGTTGCACGTGCCCGATGCGTACTGCTTCCGCTGTTTCTACCGACAGACCCCGGACACCTGCGGCATGTTGTGCGTGAGCCGGATCGAGGACTTCATCACCTACGCCAGTTCCGGGAGCGTCGCGTGTGTCCTGATCGAGCCGATCAGTGGGATGGGCGGCAACATCGTGCCACCGCCCGGGTATTTCCCGGCCCTTCGGCAACTGTGCGACGAGCACGGGATCGTGCTGATCTTCGACGAGATCCAGACCGCGTTCGGGCGCACCGGGGAGATGTTCGCGGCCGACCACTTCGGCGTCGTGCCGCACATGATGACCGTCTCGAAGGGGCTGACCGGCAGCGGTCTGCCGCTCGCCGCGATTTTGACCGAGGAGCGGATGGCCGACTGGGACCGCTCGCTGCACGGCTTCACCTACGGCGGTCACAACCTGGCCGCCGCGGCGGCGGTCAAGACGTTGGAGATCGTCCGCCGGCCGGACTTCCTGCCCAATGTGCGCCGGGTCGGCGCGATCCTGACCGAGCGCCTGCGGGACCTCCAGCGTGAGTATCCGATGCTCGGCGACGTGCGCGGGCCGGGCCTGATGCTGGGCGTCGAAGTGGTCCGCCCGGACGGCGGCAAAGCGCCCGAGCTGGCCGGTGCGTTCCAGCGCGGCCTGCACGAGCGGGGCGTGCTGACCCGGGTGTCCGAGCACGGCCTGGGCAATGTGATCGAGCTGCGCCCGCCACTGATCCTGACCCCGGCCGACGCGCACCTGATCGCGGACCGGTTCGGGGAGGCGTTGGCGGCGCTGCCGGTCGCCCGCCCGGACCCCGTCCGGTGAGGGTCGAACTGGGCCCGGACGGCCCGCTGTTGCGCCGCGAACGGCCGCACTGCCCGGCGGGCGAACATCGGGTCCGGATCCGGGTCGACCTGGCCGGGGTGTGCCGCTCGGACCTCAAGGAGGTGGCCCGCGAGCGGCCGGGCCCGAGTCAGTTCGGCCACGAACTCGTGGGCGTGGTCCGCGAGTCCACGCTCCCCCGGGCGCTGCCCACCGGCGCCCGGGTGGCGCTCGACCCCAACGTGCCACTGGCTCGCACCACCGGCTTCGCGACCGAGATGTACGCCGCCGGGCCGGCCGCCCTGCTGATCACCGCATTCCCCCGGATCCCGGCCGAACTACCCTCCCGCCAGGCGATCTTCGCCGAGCCGCTCGCCTGCGCCGAGCACTGTGTCGCGGCGCTGACCCGGCATGCCGGTAGGCCGCTGCGCGGCAGGCGAATCGTGGTGCTCGGCGCGGGCGCGGCCGGCCTGCTGATCGCCCGCCTTGCCGAACGGGCGGGCGCCGACGTCGTCTTGGCCAACCGCAGCCCGGACCGGGCCGAGTTCCTGCGCGCCCGGGGCTTCGAGGTACACCCCATCGCGGCGCTGCCCGCCTCGGCCTTCGCCGCCGCCGTGGTGGCCACCAGCTTCGTCCGCCCGGACGTACTGACCGCAGCCCTGGGCGTGCTGGTCCCGGGCGGCCTGGCGCTGCTCTACGGCGGCACCGCGCCGGGCGACCGACTCCCGGGCCTGGCCTGCGATCTGGACCTGATCCGGCGCGCCGAACAGGCCGCCCACACCACCTGGGCGGAGCGTCCGGTCACCGTGGCCGGCAGCTACGGCACCACCCCCGTCGACTTCACCGCCGCCCTGGCCGCACTGCCCGAGCTGCCGGTCGAACGGCTGATCACCGCCGAGATCGGCCTCCCCGAACTCCCGGCCGTACTACGCGCCCAGGTCGCCGGCCGCCCACTGGGCAAGACCCTCGTGCGACCCAGCACGCCCGGCGGCCCGGTCGTAGGATCCCGGTCATGACGACTCCCGCTCCCTCGATCTCCCTCAACGACCCCGCCCGCAGGCTCCTCGACGCGCCGCACTCGGCCGTGTTGGCCACGATCAACAAGGACGGCAGCCCGCAGACCTCGGTGGTGTGGGTCGGCCGGGACGGTGACGACGTGCTGATCTCGTCCCAGGCCGGCCGACTCAAGGACCGCAACCTGCGCCGCGACCCGCGCGCGAGCCTGACCGTCTACGATCCCGCCGACCCCGAGGTCTACGTCGAGATCCGCGGCACCGCCACGATCACCGACGACACGGACCGCGAACTCGCCGTCGCCCTGGCCGAGAAGTACGAGGGCGCCGGCGCCGGCGAGGAATATCTGGCGCTGCCCCCGGAGTCGGTCCGGATCGTCATCCGGATCACCCCGACCCGGCTCACCGGCACCGCGGTGGCCTGACCCATCTCGGCCCAATATGTGGCAAATTCCCGGTAATGCCCGCACGCGGCCGAAGCCGCCTCCGTAGGCTGCGAGACCATGCACAAGATCGTCGTCGTCGGAGTGGGCGAAACCGGCCGGACCGGATTGGCCGACGCGCTCGGCAGCCGGCTCGGCCTGCCCGTCACCCACCTGGACACCCTGTACCACCGCGAGGACCGATCGACGGCCCCCGCCGAGGAGTTCGCCGACGCGCAACGCGCTCTGGTCGCCGGGCCGGGCTGGATCCTGGCGGGCAACTACGCCGCGACGCTGGCGATCCGGCTGGTCGCGGCGGACACCGTGGTGTTCCTGGACATGAACCCGACCGCCGCGGTCACCGGCATCCTGGCCCGCCGCCGGCACCCCGAACCGGGCGACCACGACCGGCTCAACCAGGGCGTGTTGCGCCCGGTGCTCGCATATCGGCACGCGGTCCGACCGCGCGTGCGCCGGTTGATCGCCGAGCATGCCGGCCCGGACACGGCGGTACACGTGTTCACCACCCGCCGCGCCGCCGACCGCTGGCTGGCCGGCCTCCCCGCCGCGTCCTGAGCTCGGCGGTCAGCGGTTGTCGCGCTGGTCCAGGCCCGAACCCGGCGGTATCTCCGGCGAGTCGAGCAGCGAGGACTCGACCCCACCCACGCCCCAGCCGTACGCGAGCTTGTGCACTTCCAGGACGAAGAACGAATCCGTCGACAGCACCCCGTCGATCAGCAGCAGCCGCCGATTGAGCAGATCGGTGAAGTGGTCGGTGTCCCGGCAGATCACCTCGACCATCACGTCGTACTGGCCGGCGACCATCACCACGTAGGAGGTCTCCGGCAGTTCGCGCAGTTCGCGGCACACCTCACGGGCACTGCCCGGCCGGACCCGCATGCCGATCATCGCGAGCCGATCGAAGCCGATGGTCAGCGGATTGGCGATGCCGACGATCTGCAGCGTCCCGCTCTCCTCCAGGCGTTGCACCCGGTAGCGCACCGAGGACGCCGGGATGCCCAGGTCCTCGGCGATCTGCTTGTAGGCGCGCCGGCCGTCGGCCTGCAGGATGGCGATGATGCGCCGGTCGATGTCGTCCAGCGGCCCAACAGGGGTCATGCGGCTGCTCCGGATGTGCTGCGGCGCCGGGTCGGGCGCGGGGTCTGCCTGGTCCTGCTCTCCGGTGGCCATCCTCCCCTGTCCCGCCCGCCCTTCGGGACCACCACCCGCCCGGTTCACGAGTCGAAGCCCAGACCGAGCCGGTCCAGCGTGCGCAGCCACACGTTGCGACCACCGTGCGCGTCCTCGCGGGCCATCGACCAGCGGGTGGCCTGGATGCCGACCCAGCGCGCGGGCTCGGGCGGGAACGGGATCGGCTTGCGCTTGATCATGGCCAGCTCGGTACGCTCCGACCGGGTCCCGGCGAGCAGGTCGAGCACCACCTCGGCGCCGAACCTGGTGGCCCCGACGCCCAGTCCGGTGAAGCCGAGCGCGTAGCCGACCCGGCCGCCGGCGGCGGTGCCGGCGAACATGCAGAACCGGGTGGTCGAGTCGATCACCCCGCCCCACGCGTGCGAGAAGGCGACGTCGGCCAGCGCCGGGAAGGTCGCGGCGAACTGCTCGGCCAGCACGTCGAATGTCTCCGGACGCTGGGTCAGCGCCTCGTCGACCCGGCTGCCGAAGTGGTAGATGGCGTCGTAACCGCCCCACAGGATGCGGTTGTCGGCGGTCTTGCGCACGTAGTGGAACTGGTTGCCCGCGTCGGTGACGCCGTGCTCCCCGGTCCAGCCGATCTCGGCGAGCTGATCGTCCGTCAGCGGCTCGGTGGTGAGCGCGTAGTCGTACACCGGGATCATGCTCAGCCCGAGTCGGCGCAGCAGCGGCGGGAAGACGTTGGTGGCCAGCGCCACCCGCCGGGCGGCGACCACGCCATACGCCGTGGTCAGCCGGACCCGATCGGCGGGCTTGGTGTCGAGCGCGGTGACCTCGGTCCGCTCGACGATCCGCACCCCGGCGTCCAGGCACGCGCGGCGCAGCCCCCACACCAGTTGGGCGGGGTCCAGGAGTGCGTAGTCCGGCTGCCATACGCCCGCCGACCACAGCGGCGAGTCGATGTAGTCACGGAGGGCGTCCCCTGCCAAAAACTCGGCCTTCTCACCATGCCGATTCGCCACGGGAACGGACGCGCGCAACGCCTCGGTCTGCCACGGGGTGGCAGCGACCGCGACCTTGCCGGTGCGGGCGAAGCCGCACTCGATGCCGTGCGTGTCGAGGTCACGTTCGAACGCGTCCAGGTTCTGCGCGCCGAGGCGTTGCAGGGTGTCGATCTCGTCCGGCCAGCGCTGCAGCCCGTTGGCCAGGCCGTGGGTGAGGCTGGGCGAGCAGAACCCACCGTTGCGCCCGCTGGCGGCGTGCCCGCAGGTGCCCTGTTCGAGGACCAGCACATCGCGGCCGGGATCACGCTGCTTGGCGATGAGCGCGGTCCACAGCCCGGTGTACCCACCACCGACCACGGCCAGATCGGTGGTGGTATCACCGATCAGCCGCGGCAACGGCGCAGGATGCTCGGGCCGATCCAGCCAAAACGGCGTCTGCGCCGTCATACCCAAGGCGGAACGGTGGCTGTGGGTCATGCGTGGTCCCTACGGGGTCGTGGCCGAATACGTTGCACTTGGCCGACATGCGGCCGCTTTTGGCCTCAAACGCCGGCCGGGCTCCTTGGCCTCAAACGCCGGCCGGGCTGCTTGGCCTCAAACGCCGGCCTGGCTATCTGGCCTCAAGCGCCGGCCGGGCTATTCATCTCCACCCGAGCCAAACCCAGCCCGGCCGGCGTTTGAGGCCAAGTAGCCCGGCCGGCGCTTGAGGCCACCTCGGCCGGAGGCCGGGTCGAATCAGCCCGGCCGGCGTTTGAGGCCAGAGTCAGCCCGTCCGGCGATTGAGGACGGCCAACCTCAGAGGTTGATCACACCCGTCCGAAGGTCGGACATGTCCAGCAACGTGTGCTTGCCACCGATCCGACCCCACCCGGTCCCCCGGTTACCGGCCCCGCCGAACGGCATGTTGACGTCCCAGAAACACGTGCTGTCGTTGACCACGACCTGCCCGACCGCCATCTCCTCGACGAACCGGTACGCCGCCCGCATGCTGCTCGTGAAGACCGCACCCTGCAGGCCGAGCTTGTCGTCGTTGGCCAACCGCAGCGCGTCGTCCTCGTCCGCCGCCGTGATGATCGGCACGACCGGCCCGAACGACTCCTCGCGCGAGAGCAGGCTGTCCACCGGCACCCGGTCCACCACGGTGAACTCGTAGTACAGGTCGGTCGGCATGCCTTCCCGGCGCTTGCCGCCGAGCAACACCTGAGCGCCCCGCTCGTGCGCGTCCGCGATGTGCCGGTCCATCTTCGCGGCGACACCCTCGTTGTTCAGCGAGCCCAGGTTGGTCGCGGCGTCGAACGGGTCGCCGAGCACCACGTCCTGCGCCGCCCGCAACACCGCGGCCACGAACGCGTCGTGTACCTCGTCCACCACGATCACCCGCTCGGTGGCGCAGCAGACCTGCCCGGCACACAGGTACGCGCCGTAGACCGCGGCCTTCGCCGCCGCGTCCAGGTCGGCATCGGCAAGCACGACCAGCGGGCCGTTGCCCGAGCACTCCATGATCGAGCGCTTGAGCCCGGCCGCGGCCTGGATCTTGGCCCCGGTCGCCGAGGACCCGATGAAGCCGATCGCGTCGATCCCCGCGTGCCGCACCAGCGCGTCACCCGTGGCGCCCTCGCCCGGCAGGATGTTGATCAGGCCCGCCGGCACCCCGGCCGCGACGAACGCCTCCATCGCCTTGAGCACCGTCAGCGGCGTGTTGGCCGGCGGCTTGACCACGTGCGCGTTGCCCGTGGCCAGGCCCGGCGCGACGAACTCGGCAAGCATCAGCAGCGGGAAGTTCCAGGGGGTGATGATGCCCCACGTGCCGACCGGCGCGTAGAAGGTCCACATCCGCTTGGTGCCGTCGGTGGAGGGCATCGTCTCGCCGTGCAGCCGGACCGCGTCCTCGGCGTGCAGGTGGAACAGCTGCGCGGCCTCCTCGATGTCGGCGACCGACTCGGCGAGCGGCTTGCCCTGCTCCAACGTCTGGAGGCGGGCCAACTCGTCGACCCGCTTGGTGATCTCGTCGCCGATCCGGTGACACAACTCGGCGCGCTGCCAGACGTTGACCTTGGCCCACGCGCGCTGCGCGGTGTTGGCGGCGGCGACGGCCCGGTCCAGGTCGGCGGCGGTGGGCACCGGGATCGTGGCGACGTACTCGCCGGTGACCGGGCTGACCACGTCGTAGCCCTCGGCGCCGGAGCCGTCGACATAGGCGCCGTTGATGAAGAACTGGTGGCGGGCGGGGCCGTTGCTGCTCATGCGGGGGGTTCCCTCTCTGTCCTCGGGCGGCGTGTGCTCAGACTTCATCAGCAACTTTGACCTGTCAATAGGTCTCAATGAGCAACTTCCACAGGTCTCATTTGTCGAATGAACAAAGACGAACCCTTGACGTGGTCGAAAACTCGCATCTATAACAGGGCCATCAGCAGGGCCGACGACGACGCCGACAGCGGCGCCTCAGGGCCCGCGCCCCCTCCTCCAAGCGGCCGTCCCCCGGGCACACCCACCGGCCGCTCCCACCCCGCGAAGGGGAAACGTATGTCCGCAGCACCTCGGCCGGCCGCTCCCGGCTCGACCGCCGCCACCTCCGCCACCTCTGCCTCTGCCTCTGCCACCGGCTCCGCCGGCTCGGCAGCCAACCCGCCCGCGCTCGCGAAGAAGATGCGCTGGTACGACGGCTTCGCGATGTCCCTGACCATGCCCGCCGCGCTGATCGCCTCGCTCGGCGCCTCGATCGGCGGCCTCGGCGCGTGGGGCGCCATCGCGCTGTGGGCCGGCTCGATGGTCCTGGCCACGATCGCCAACTGGATCTACACCGAGCTGGCCGCGATGTTCCCCGAGTCGTCCGGCGGCATCGCGCACTACGCGACCGAGGGTTGGAAAAAGCGCGCGCCGTTCGTCGGCCCGCTGGCCAGCATCGGCTACTGGTTCCCGTGGACCACCGCACTGTCCGTATACGCGGGCATCATCGGCTCGCTGGTCCAGGCCCAGTGGTTCCCGGGCCAGGACTGGTCGGTGAACCTGGACATCGGCAGTTGGCACATCGCCGAGTTGTCCTTCCCGATCGTGGTCGGCCTCGCGGTGATCGTGCTGCTGTTCGGCGCCGCGATGTTCGGGCTGCACGTGGCGATGTGGGTCGTCTACGTCACCGGCGGCATGCTGCTCGTCCCGCTCGCCGTGTTCATCGTGCTGCCGTTCGCCAGTGGCGACTGGAGCGCGAGCAACCTGCACTGGAACCTGCACGGCGCGGCGGGCATCCGCGAATCGCTGGTCTGGCTCTACGTGATGGCCTGGACCTCGTTCGGCGTCGAGGTGTGCGCGACGTTCGCGCCGGAGTACAAGGACACCGTCAAGGACACCTCCCGGGCACTGCGCGCCGGCGTGCTGTTCTCCCTCGGCGTGTTCATCCTGCTGCCGCTGGCGCTGGCCGGATACGTCGGTGAGGACACCATCGCGCTCGACCCGACCACGTTCTACGTCGGCGCGTTCAACGACCTGGTGGGCGGCGCGGCCGACCTGATGGTGGTCTTCCTGATCGCATCCCTCCTGCTGATCATGATCACCGGACTGGCCGACGGTTCGCGGGTGCTCTACAACATGGGCAAGGAGGGCACCACGATCAAGCAGGTCGGCGTGCTCAACAAGCGCGGCGTGCCGGCCCGGGCGCTGCTGATCGCGCTCGTGGTCAACATGGTGATCCTGATCGCGCTGCAGACTCCGCTGGCGATCATCGTGACCGGCAACCTGGGCTACATCCTGACCCACATCCTGGCCATTTCCGGCTTCGCGATGTTGCGCAAGGACCGCCCGGACATGGCCCGCCCGATCCGACTGCCGAACTTCTTCGTGCCGCTGGCCTGGTTGCTGGCCGCGTTCCTGACCGTGGTTCTGGTCGTCGGCGCGACCGGCTTCTCCATCACCGGCTACGGCGGCTACAAGGAACTGGGCGTCGCCTGCGGGGTGTTGGTGGTCGGTGTGGCGTTGTGGCTGTACCGGACCAGGGTCCAGGATCCACGCGACGCGGCGGCCGAGACCCGCTGACCGTTCCCGCCTACGCACATGGGGTCACCGCGCGAATCGCGGTGACCCCTTTGCATATGGCGGTGACCGTGGACGGCGGCGAACCGCTCGCCCTGGACCTGTGACTGCACCGGCGCCTGCCGGCAACAGGCCGAGCGGCGAATTCCGGTCGACCCGACCCCGCTCCCGTCAGCTCGGCGCCGCCGTGATCCGGTCGCTCAGTTCGGTGTAGCGCGCCCGGCGGTCCGGGCGGGCCTGCGCGGCGGCGCGGCGCAGTGCGGGCAGGGCGGGCGGGCCGATCCGGGTCAGTCCGACGCCGGCGGCCTCGCGCAGCACCGGGTCGGCGCTGCCCAGCAGGGTGATCAGGGACGGTACGGCCGGCTGCCAACCCGCGTGCGACACGGTACGGATCGCCGCGCGCACGATGTCCCGACGCGGATCGTCGAGCAACTTCTCGGTGTGCCGCAGGTATTCGGGACGATCGAGGATGCGCCGCGAGATGCGATGCGCGTGCAGCCGCAGCCTCGGCAGCGGATGGTCGAGCAACTCCAGGACCAGGTCGCGTACTTCCGGATCGCCGCCGTGCTCGTCGGCCAGTCGGGACAGGGCGCGCCGGGCCGGCTCGGGGCCGTCGGTCCGCACGATGTGGATCAGTTCGGCCCGGGAGGGGTGCTCGACGCCGACCGGTACGACCCGGCGGCGCAGCACGGCCAGGGCGGTGCCGTTCCGAACGGGCGCGTCCGGGCGGCGCAGGAGGGGGTCGACCAGGCTCAGTCGATCGGCGAGTGCCGCACGTCCCTCGGCCCGCAACCGGCGTACCGCCTCGGTCAGTTCCGGCGTGCGCCGCACCCGCCCCGGGATCATCAGGTCGAGGCAGCCCCAGGCGCCCGCCTCGATTCGGCTGCGCAGCACCTCGGCGATCGTGTCGCCGTCGAGCCGCCGGATCGCCTCGGCTGCCGCAACCCGGGTCGCGGGTGCGCCGTGCTCCCACCAGGCGACGAGTTGCGGGGCCAACTTCTCCAGGAGTTCCGTGGGCAGTCGCTCGCACATCCGGGCGGCGCGTTCGCGACCGGCCTCGTCGTAGCCGGCGAAGTCGGCGACCTCCAGCGCGCCGGCGGCCAGGTGGACATCCGGCGCCACGTCGACCGTGCCGCGCAGATGGGCGTCCAGGAGCACCCGCTGGACCTCCGGCTCGGCCCACCCGCGCAGCACCCGGGCAGCAGCAGCGCGCCGGCTCGGTTCGGCGGCGGTGAGCATCGCCAACAGGCGGGTACGTTGCGCGGTCGAACGCGGCTGATCCAGGTCGTCCGGGCGCGGCATGCGGACGCCGGCCGGAGCGGTGCGCGCGGCCTGCTCGGCCAGGACCCACGGCGGCGCGTCGATCGGCTGAAGCTCCGTCAACCAGTCGAGCAGTCCGGCCCGATGCACCACTGCGGCGCTCGGAAAGGCGTCGATCAGCGCGGCCACCCGGGCCCGCGAGTCGAGGTCGGCCGGATCGCCGGCCTCGGCGCGGAAGGCGGCGAGCGGCCGGGCCGAGGACCGCACGGCGTCGCCGAGCCGAGCCCGCCAAGCCGCATCGGCGGCGGCGGCCGGCTCCGGGTCCGGGTCCGACCCGGCGACCGGGCCGAACGCCACCCGCAGTACCGCTACTTCGGCCTCCCACGGGTTCGGCCCCAGCCGCGCACCGGCCAGCGCACGATCCACATCGGCACGAGTGAGTACGGCCCGACAACCGCGCAACACGGCCAGCGGCAACGGACCCGCGAAGGAGGGCAGCGCCCGAACCCGGGTCGCGAGCACGAACGCGGCGGGCTCACCCAGCGCGCCCGCGACGGCTTCGAGCACGTTGCCCACCTCCTCCACGGCGCCGAGTTCGGCCGCGAGCACGTCGTACGCGGCGGCGAAGGCGGTACGTTCGGCCGCCGACCAGGGCGCGGGACAGGCGCGCAGCACGAGCCGCAGCAGCGCCGCCCGGTCGGCGGGCCGATCTCGGGCGACCGCCAACAGTTGCGGCAACGCCCGCCGCAGCCCGGTTGGTTGGTGCGCACTCGGCGCCGCCGCCTGCCGGGCCAGCCGCAGCAGCGCCACCGGTTCGGCATCGAGCCCACCCGGCCGAAGCACCGTCATCAGCTCGGCCCGCACGTCGGCATCCTCGCCATCCACCGGGTCCGGCACCGCGAGCCCATCCACCGCGAGCCCATCCGCCGCGAGTTCGGCCGCCAAGTCCGCCGGCTCCCCGAAGGCCGGCCGGAGTTCGCCCCGCGCCATCCCCGTCAACAACGGCTCGGCGACCGGCGAGCCGCGCCGGGCGAGCAGCCGCACGGCCCGTACCGACAACTCCCCGTCCAACGCCGCCACCAGCAGCCGACGTTCACGCGCCGCATCCGTACGCTCCGCCGCCGCCAGCACGTGGGCCGCATATGTCTTGCCCAGGATCGCCCGCAACGCGGTGGTCGACGACGCGCGCAGGCCCGGGTTGTCGTGCCGGGCGAGCCACCCGAGCAACACCGGGACCTGGGCCGGCGTACCGGCCCGGCTCAGCGCGTCGGCCGCCGTCTTCTTGATGTTCATCACGGGGTGCTCCAGGCACGCCGCGATCGCCTCCGCCGCCCACTCGGCCCGGGCGTGGCCGAGCGCGCGCACGGCCTGCCGTACCGTCTGCGGATCCGCGGCCGCGGTCAGCGGGATCAGCGTCGCGGACAACACGCGCGCATCGTCCCGGTCGGCGTCCCGAACGAGCAGCGCGATGGCCCGCTTGCGAACCTGCGGGTCGGGATGCCGGACCAGGCGGTGGATCCGGTCCCGGACCCGCGTGCCGGGCAGCCGGCCGAGCAGTTCGAGCAGCACGGCCAGTTCGGCGCCGGTGACGCCCGTCCGGTCCAGCAGATCGAGGGTGACATCGGTGAGCAGCGCGGTGCGGGCCGCCGGCGCATCGGCCGCGTCCAGCAGGCATACCGGCCGCAACACCCGCCGCCCATACAGCCGCTCGCCGAGCGCACCGAGCGCCTCGACCACCTCGTTCGGCACCACCGGTTCGGCGACCTCCGCGTCCCGCCGCTCGACCAGATCGCTCACCACCCGCAGCAGCAGGTCGGCGAGCGCGGGGATCGTGCGCGCGTCGCCGATGCCCGCGAGTCGGCACAGCGCGTCCACCGGTCGGTCCACGTCCAGATCGGCGGTGAGCAGCCCGAGTTCGTCCGGATCGGGCATCCCGAGGTCGGCCCGGATCCGCTCGGGGATCCGGGCCCGATCCAGTCGGGCCCGCAACTCCCGGCGCTGGTCCGGGTCTTCGGTGAGGTGCCACAACACCGCCAGCGCGTCGTCGGCCACCCCGCGCAGGTGCGGTACGACCACGCCGGCCGGGTCGCTCACGCCCAACCCCGCGCGCAGCGCCGCGACCGTACCCGGCCCACCGATCTCGGCCAGCACGGACAACGCGGCCCGAGGCGCCCGGGGCAACACGGCCAGGACGGCGTCCTCGGCGCCCACGTACCGCAGCCGACGCAGCTCGGCCAGCACCGGTTCGGGCCGATCCGTACTCGCCGGCCGCGCGGTGAGCAACTCGCCGACCGGCAGATCCGGCGCCCCCTGTGCGGCCGACGCGGACAACAGCTCGACACACCTGGGCCAGTGCGGATCCTCGTCCGGCACGGCCGCGAGCACCCGCAACACCTCGTGTCGCACGGTGAACAGCACGACCGCGACATCGGCCGCGGCCACCCGGTAGTCGGCGAGCGCCAGGTCGAGCACGGCCGGCACGTCCGCCGGACGAACGAAGTGCCCGCGTCGATGCATCGCGCCCAGGCACGCGACGAGCGGCCGGGCGAACAGCAGCGGATCGGTGCCCGCGATCGCCAACAACCCGGCCGCTTCGCCGCGTCGAGCGAACTCGCCGATCAACCGCAGCGCCCGCTGCCGCTGCCGCCCCGGCAGTTCCCCGGCCGAGGCCACCTCGCGCAACAGCCCGCCCGCGCCGAACCGGGCCGCCACCTCGACCGCTTCCGGATACCGCGACACCAACCGGCGCAGCGCCGGCTCGAGCCCAACCGGGGATTCCACCGCGGCCCACGGTTTGCCCAGCTCGGCCAACGCGCCGGCGACCACCTCGCCACCGCCGACCGGATCCAACAGCTCGACCAGCCGGTCCCGCGCCGCCCCCGGCCCGAGCAGCGCGCCATACAGCGCCTCCCGAACCACCCGCAGGGCCTCCGCGCGCAGTACCGGATCGGGCCGCGCAAGCAAGCCGCGCAACAACCCGTCGACATCGTCCACCGCCGCGGCCTCGATCCCACCGACCGCCCGGTACAACTCCTCGCCCGACGGCTCGGCGCGCAACGTCGCCTCGGGCCGCGCAACGAGCTCCGCCCGCAACCACCCGATCCGCACCCGCGCCGGCCACCCCGCGTCCCGCCACTGCGGCACCGGGACCCGCAGCCGCGCATGGGTATCGGCCAGCACCAACGCCGTCTCGGCACACCCGGCCACCACCTCCGGCAGCAGGGCCGCCACCGACCCATCCACCCCGGCCCGCTCCCGAAGCAACAGCACCCCGAGATGCCGCACCGCGGGTTCGGCATGCCCGACCAACCGGCGCAGTACCGCGTCCGAAGGCAGCATCCCCGCGAAGTACGCCGAGAGCCAGTCGACATCACCCCGCCGCACGGCAGCCGACACGACACTCTGCCCCGAAGTACTCATCACCCGATCCTAGGGAGAGCACCGACCCGCGACGAGCGAGTATCGCTTGCTCGCCCGACCGGGCCGCCGAAGCGGTAGCGGCCGGGCCGGAGCCGCCATCGGCGACTCCGGCCCGGCGACGCACCCGCATCGATCACCGATCAGCAGGGCCCGAGGTCCTGCCACACCCCCCACTGCCCGGTCGTGCCCGGCTCCTCACCCTGCGTCCACCACTTCGCCTTCCACGAATGTGCCTTGTACGACACGGTGGTGCCGTTGGTGTAGACCGCGGCGCGATCCCACGGCGTACCGGCGCACGTGCTCGGCGGAACGCTCGTCGGCGGCGTCGAGGTCGGCGGGGTGGACGTGGGCGGCGTGGCGCCGGCGAAGCGGACGGAGAACTTGGTGAAGTCCCAGGCGCCCTGCGCCACGCTGCTGCACACGCCCGAGGTGCGGCCGCCGTTGTCCGGCGGGGTGCACTGCCGGTCGCGGTTGACCGACCAGTTCGTGAAGCGCGCCATGTGGTGGCTGGTCGCGTAGTCGTACACGGTCTGGAAGTCGGCCTGGTAGAAGTACTCGCCGGAGTCGCTGCGCCCGTTCATCTGCGAAATGCCCTCGTGGGCATAGGCGGTGGCGGAGTCCCAGCCGAACGTGCTCTGCAGGATCGAGTTGAAGTTGGTCAGTGCGGAGGTCTGCGCCGCCGCGCCGTTGAAGCCGCCGTCGAACGGCATGATGGAGAAGTTGTCCGGCGTGAAGCCCTGCCCCTTGGCCTCGTTGAGCATCTGCTTGCCGAACCAGCCGGTGCCGTCGGCGGTGCCGGCGGTGGTCACCGAGATGTAGATGCCCTGGTTGTTCTGCTGGAGGATCTTCGCCGCGCCGATCTCGTTGTGGATGGCCGCGCTGTTCTCGTACTCCGGCTCCTCCAGGTCGAAGTCCAGTGCCTTCAGCGCGTATTTGTCGATCACCTGCTGGTACGCGGCGGCGGTCGCCTCGGGCGTGCCGCAGGTCTGGCCGAGCTTGGTGCCGCCGTAGCCGCCGACAGAGGCCGAGACGTCACCACCCTTGGCCCGGATCGCGGCGATCACGCCGGCCACCGCGGTGTCCGTCGAGACCGGCTTCGTACCGTCCCAAGTCGGCGAACAACCACCGCCGTTGGGGGCCAGGACGAACGCGAGCTGGAACGCCTTGAGGCCGGTGGCGTCCATCACCGCGCCCGCGTCCGGCGGGTCGTTGTCCAGCGGCATCAGGTAGGGGGCGGCGGCGTACCAGTTGCTGCCGATGCCGGTCGCCGCCGGGGACTTGGCGGGACCGGCGGCGGTCGCACCACCGATGAACGCGAACATCGAAAGCAGGCCGGCCGACGCGGCGGCAGCAGCCAGTATGGGGACGTATCGACGTGCCACGGGGGACTCCTGTGGGGGGACTTGGTATAGACCAATGGCCAAAGGGTGGCCCTCCGCTTCCGGAGCGTCAATACATTGGACTGGACCAATTTCCACCCCGTTTCGACCCGCGAGGCCCCCGTGACACCTCCGGGGCACGGCACCCCCTCCCCCACCTCGCGTTCGTCCGGCAACCCCCGATGTTCGCCCGCACGTTCCCCACGCGGGGAAACCATTTCGTCGGCGCGTCCCCACGCTGCGAAAGGCTCGGAGCGCGGCCGGCCGGCTCGGCCGATCGACGCCGAGCACGCGCCGCACGGGCGCCGCGCGGGCACCGCACGGGCACCGCGCACCGGATTCCCCGGAGGGCCCACGACACCCGCGCCCGGCCGGGACGGTGCGGCGTTCGCGCAGGTCGGCGGCCGATCGAGCAGGCGGTCGCGACCGGTCGACGACAGCGCGACCACCGATTGACCACCGATCGTGCACCGATCGAGCACCGATCGAGCACAAATCGACTCAGGAGGTGTCGCGTCGCGTGTGGCGATGTGAGACAGGTCACCGGGAAGTTCATCCGGCCTGGTCTGGACCTTTCGTGGTCCGACGGGGTTATATTCAACCGTCTTTACTAAACCGAACATGCAATAAGTCCGCGCCACGCAGGCGTCGGAGAGCCGAGGGGGCGTCCGTGAGCAGCATGGCGACATTGCCGGACGAAGCGGTCTTCGGCGAACCCAAGTACTGGCAACTACGCACGTCCCTGCTCAAGGCGATCGACGAGGACTTCAGCTCCGGCGACATCCTGCCCAACGAGCGCGACCTCGCGGCCCGCTTCGGCGTCGCCCGCGCCACCCTGCGGCACGCCCTCGAGCAGCTCGAACTCGAGGGCCGCCTGGTCCGCAAGCGCGGCGCCGGCACCACCGTCGCGGGCCCGCGCGTGGACGTGTCGCTCGGCGCGGACGGCGAGGGCTGGCCGGGCGTGGACCTGCGCGACCGGGAAGTGATCGACTGCGCCACCGTCCCGGTCACCGACGAGTTCGCGGACACCCTCAAGGGCCGCCCCTCGGCCCTGGTGCACCGACTGCGCCGCCGCCAGTTCTCCATGCGCCAGGTGGTCGGCCTGGAATGCCTGTACGTCTCCCGCGCCGTGATCCCCTCGTTGTCCACGCGCGTGCCGAGCTTCGAGCGCGCCTCGCTGATGTTGCGGCAACTGCGCGGCCACCGCCTCGAGGGCCGGCATCGCGCGGTCGAGCTGGCGGTGGCCGAGGCCGAGGAGGCGCGCTACCTGGAGCGACCGCCGGGCACCGCCGTGCTGGTCGTGACCACGACGTACACCGCGCTCGGCCGAACCGCGGCGGTCACCGTGGCCACCTATCGGGCCGACACCTGCCGGCTGGCCTTCGCCGAGGCGGGGCCGACCGCGTTGCGGCCCGCGTCCTGATCCGACGCGAAATCCGGCTACCATCCGCGCCTGAACGACGGCGCATATCACGGGCTCGGCGGCCCGGACGGACGTACCGCGCGACGGCGCGGCGAGAGGACAAGAGCTGTGGCACAGGCGACCGGCGGAGACTCCTCCGTGGTCCGGCGGATCAACTCCGCGGCGACCCTGCGGGCGCTGCGCGGCGGTGAGGTATTGACCGTGACCGCCCTGATGGAGGCCACCGGACTGTCCCGGCCGACCGTCGAGGGTGTGGTCGACGGGCTGCTCGCCGAGGGCCTGGTCGTGGAGACCACCTCCGCCGCCGAGGGCGAGGACGGCAGCCGGCCGCGCGGTCGCCCGGCCCGCCGCTTCCGCTTCCACGCCGAGGCCGGTCACCTGCTCGGGATCGACATCGGCGTACACCACATCCGGGTCGTCCTGGCCGACCTCGGCGGCACCATCATCGGCCGGTCCACCCGCGCCGTCGAAGAGGATTGCCAGGCCGAGGACCGGCTGGAGCGAGTCCGCGCCGTCGTCAGCGAGACGCTGCGCAGGGCCCAGATCTCACGTGGTTCGTTGTGGGGGGTGGGCGTCGGGACACCCGGCATCGTGGACACCCGGGGTGTGGTCACCCTGTCCACGGCGATGCCGAGTTGGACCGGACTCGACCTCGCCGGGCGGCTCGGCCGCTCGTTCAGCTGTCCGGTCCAGGTCGAGAACGACGCCAACCTGGCCGCGATCGGCGAACGCTGGAAGGGCGTCGCGGCCGGCTCCGACGACATCGTCTACGTGATGGCCGGCCTCAGCCCCGGCGTCGGCTCGTTCATCAACGGCCGGCTGCACCGCGGCTTCGGCGGCGCCGCGGGCGAGATCGGCGCGCTGCACCTGCTGGGCCGGCAGGCCACCCCGGAGAACCTGCTCTCCACCACCGGCACCCCACTGCCGCCGCTGGACGAGGCGGCCGTCGGCGAGGTGTTCCGGCACGCGGCCGAGGGCGACCCGACCGCGACCGAGGCGGTCGACCGCTTCGTCCGGCGACTGATCCACGACGTCACCGCACTGGTCCTGGCCCTGGACCCGGAGATCGTGGTGATCGGCGGCTGGGCCGCCGGCCTCGCCGACGCCGTCCCGCCGCTGACCGCCGAACTGCAACGGCTGTGCCTGCGCATGCCAAGGGTCGAACTCTCCGCCCTCGGCGCCGACGGCGTAGCCCTGGGCGCCGTCCGAGTAGCCCTCGACCGAACCGAACACCGCCTCTTCGCCGTCGAACACACCGGCTCCGCAAGAGCCTAGGCCGCGCCCACCCCACTCCGGAGGACGCGGCCCCACCAACCGGCGGCTCGTGCCGCTCGTCTCGTCGGAGCACGTGAAGTGGTCGGCCACCCACGGCCCGACGCGATCCGAGACCCACTCGCAAGGCCGAGCCGAGCCGCAACACCGATGCCGGCGCAGGCCGCGCACCGAACGGTCCACACTCGCCGCCGCCGGCGCCGCCCTCGGCAGCCCGAACACCGCCGCTTCGCCGTCCCGCACACCGGCTCGGCGAGAGCCCGGGCCCTGCCCACCCGCCGCCCCAGGGACGCGCCCCACCACCCTCAGCGGCCGTCCTCGATCCCGACGTGCACTCCACGTCGCGTCGGGGTGTCGATCTCGTCGAGCAGCGCGATCGCGAAGTCCGGGTAGGACACCCGACTTTCCGCCTCGGCGGGCGCGGCCCGATAGACGCCGGTCCGACTGCCTTCGTGATCGAAGTCGCCCGCCGGACTCAACACGACCCACTCCGGCGCAGCGCCCACACCTGCACCCGCACCCGTGTTCGCGTCCCGCAACGCCGCGTTCCCCGCCGCGTGCGCCAGAAAGAACGCCCGGTACTCCTGCGGATAGCCCGGCGTGTCCATCAACAACCGCCCCGAAGCCGTCGGCAACACCGAGGCCAGCCCCACCCACACCAGCCGCCCCACCCCCGCCCGGGACAACCCCGCAACCAGCGCCCGCACGGTCCCCGCGAAGAAGTCGGCGAGCGGCGCGGCCGGGTCGAACACGGCCGCGATCGCCGCGTCATGCCCCGCCGCGAGCCGCGCCACCGCGTCCGCGTCGGTCACATCGCCCGCGACCACGACCACGCGCGGCCCGGCCAGGTCCGCGTACTTCGCCGGCTCACGCACCACCGCGGTGACCCGGTGTCCGCGCCGCAGCGCCTCCGCGATCGCGGCCCGCCCGGTCCGACCACCCGCGCCGAAAACAACGATTCCGCCCATCGATTCACCCCGAACATCCGGGCCGATCCCTTGTGTCGACCACCGCCGCGCACGCTACCCGGGGCGGTGGTTACCTCCCGGATACCGACTACGGTGGGCCCATGAGCGAGGCACCGACGCCACCCCTGCCCGCGGATATGTTCGACCCGATCTGCCCGTCGAACCTGTCCCCGATCCGGTTCGGCGACAAGTGGGCGGGGATGATCATCCGTTGCCTGGAGGGCGGTCCGCGGCGCTTCTCCGAGTTGCGCGTACCGATGCGCGGCGTCACCGCCAAGGTACTCACCCAGTCGCTGCGCACCCTCGAACGCGACGGCCTGATCAGCCGCACCGCGCACGACGCCCCGGTCCGCCGGGTGACCTACGCCCTCACCCCGCTGGGCCGCAGCCTGCTGGTCCCGATGGACGCCGCGTGCGCGTGGGCCGAGGCCAACTGGGACGAACTCCTCGACGCCCGCGAGGCGTCCCCGGCCCTCGACCACACCGCCTGACCAGACGGTCACCCGTCGCCCGCCGCCCGCCGCCGGAAAAGCGCCTACCGCGTCTCCGTCACCTTCGCCAGCGCCCGAGGCGCGTCCGGGTCGCAGCCGCGCCCCAACGCGACCTCGCGCGCGAGCAGTTGCAGCGGCAGGATCTCCAGGATCGGCGACACCTCCTCGGCCACCCCGGCCGGCAACACGAAGCCGCGCCCGTACTCGGCGACCGGCTCGGCCGCGCCGACCACGTACAGATCCGCGCCCCGCTCGCGCAGCCGATCGAGTACCGGCCGCAGCGCCCGACCACCCGCGCCGTCCGGTGCCACCGCGAGCACCGGCCAGCCCCGGTCGACGATCGCCAGCGGCCCGTGCATCAAGTCCGCGCCGGAGAACGCCTGCGCGCCGATATAGCTGGTCTCCATGATCTTCAGCGCCGCCTCGCACGCGGTCGGATAGCCGTACCCACGCGCGGTGACCACGAGCCGATCGGCGAACCGGTAGCGCTCCGCCGGCGCCTCGATCTCGGCCTGCCGATCCAGGATCGCGCGCGCCGCGGCCGGCAGCGTCCGGGCCGCCTCGCCGGTGCCGCCGCGGATGTGGTCCACGAGCAGGAACAGGGTGAGCAGCTCGGCGGTGTACGTCTTGGTCGCGGGCAGCGCCAGTTCCGGACCGGCGAGTACGTCCAGGTGCAGGTCCGACTCGCGGGCCAGGACCGAGTCGGCGTTGTTGGTCACCGCGAGGGTGAACGCGCCGTCCGCGCGGGCCTGTCGGGCGGAGGCGATCAGGTCCGGCGACCCACCGGACTGGCTCACCGTCACCACCAGGCAGTCGGCCAGCCGCTGCCGGGCGCGATAGGCGGTGGTGGTGGACATCGAGGTGAGCCCGGCGGGCAGCCCGAGCAGCACCTCGGTCAGATAGCGCGCGTACAGGCCGGCGTTGTCCGACGTACCGCGCCCGGTGAACAGCACGAACTTCGGGTCGCGCGCCCGGATCCGCTCGGCGGCCGCGCGGATCGGCCCGAGCCCCTCGGCCAGGATCCGGGCCAACCCGTCGGGCTGGGCCGCGATCTCCCGGGTCATCACCGAGCCGGGCACGGGGGAAGCGAGCATGGGGAGATACCTCCGAGCTGCGACGGACCGCGGCCCCGGGCGGATGGCCCGACCTGCCGCACCCCGCCCCGGAACGACCTCCGGCGCGGTGCCCCGAAGGTATCCACCGCGCCGAACCCCGGGCAATTTTGGTCTAGACCACTACCGCCGGCCGCAGCAACCACATCGCCGCCCACCCAATCAAGCGCTCTCGCGCGCCCGCCCCACCACAACCCCAACCTCGGACCCGACCGTGCCGCCCCGCTCGCCCTTACTCAAATCCACCGGCCCCGCCACCGACCGCACCACCGGCCGCCGCCGCGACCCACGCACCCACCGGCCAGGCACCGCGCCCAGCGCCCGCACCCGGGCCATCGGTACGGCAACCAGCGCCCCCACCCGCGCCCGCGGCCCGTCGGTCCAGGCCAGCCACTTCGGCCGCGACCGCCCGGCGAGCAGCCCGAGCACGATCGCCGCACCCACCGCGATCAGGTGCTCACGGCCGGCCAGGTTGGGCAGGATGATCGACTCCAGGACCATCGACCCGCCGGTGATGGTGAAGAGTATGGGCGCGCGGTGCACGATCGACAGGTACGTGAACAGGCCCACCACCGCCGCCGACGGACCCGTGTCCAGCACGTGTGCCGCCTTCTCCGGCAGGCCGATCGCATGCTCGGGGCCGATCGCGATCATGATCCGGGCGCCCATCGTGCCCGCGAGCGTCGTCACGTAGGCGACCATCAGCGTCCGCCCGACGCCGAGCGAGAGCTGGGCGATGGCGAACGCCAGGAACAGCTGGGTGATGCCCGCCCAGACCGGCAGGTTGAGCGCGGGCACGAACAGCGAGATGGGCGTCCGCAGCAGGGCCAACCACAACGGCAGATCGGCGCTGACCCCACCGACCAGACGGACCACCGTCTTGCCCGCCGGGGTCTGCCCGATCGCATGGAAGAAGATCACCGCGGAACTCGCCACCACGGCCAGGGCTAGTCCCTTGCCGCGGCTGCGCCACAGCTGGCGCACCGGATCGGCGACGATGCCACGCCACTCGCCGCACAGCGTCCGCCACAGGAAGCGCAACAGTTGCCAGGGCGCGGACCACAGCAGGCCACGCAGACCGCGCGGGCCGCGCCGCCCGGTACCCGAACCGTCGCCGCCCCGCGTCGCCGAGTCGGCCCCGTCCTTCGGCTCGGCGCCGTCGGGCAGCCGTGACTCGATCAGGGTGCCCGCCGGGGCGGATCCGCCGCCGGTGACGTCGTCGCCGTCGTCCCGGCGATCGTCGAGAACGCGCAACACTGCTGATCAACCCCCAACGACTCGCCGAGTCCGACAGCCACGGACCCGGGCCGGTGGCGTTGTGGCGCCCCACCACGCCCTGCCCTCAGCTGCGCCATCGTAAAACGAGGACTCGACACACCGGTCGGTGGGTTGCCGCTGGGCGGACGCTCCGCGGTTGCGACAGGTTCCGGCCGACCGGGCGTTGCGGGGGTGGTGAACCGCTTTCCGTCTCAAAGATTACCGACTGCCGGCGCCGGTCATCGTCAACCCAATCGATGACTTGGCCGGACCGACCTCATCATCTGGTCGTACGCGACACCTTCGCGCGCGCCCTGACCTGCAAGGATGCCGAACCCGCCGGGTCGGCGCGGCGGCTCGGGGAAATCCCCGCACGGCGGTTGGCGGGGCGAACCACCCACCGCGAAGCCCCGAATGGGGTCTCGACACAGCGAAATCGCCCGATCGCGGATGGTGAGATCCACGATCGAGCGACTTCGGTACGCATATCCGCGTGCATATCCGCCGGCCTCCCCGGCGCCCGCGCGACGCGGCGCCGCGCGGGCAACGCACCCCCGAACCGCAGGCCCGGCCCGCCGCCCGAATCTTGCCCAGCCGGCTCCCAGACTTTGCCCAGCCGACGGCCGGCCCGTCCGGCGCCGACCCGGCTCGGCGGCGCCCTCAGCCCGCGCTGAGCGCCTCCGTCGGTGGCAGCCGCGCCGCCCGACCCGCCGGATACAGACCGGCGAGCGCGCCGATCGCCACCGAGGCCGCGACGCCGCCCAGGATGGCCGGCCACGGCAGCACCAGCGGCCACCCCTGCGCATGGGCGTACCCGGTGGTCACGATCAGCCCGAGCAACACCCCCGCCACCCCGCCGAGCCCGGACAGGGTGACCGCCTCGGTCAGGAACTGGAGCCGGATCTGGCCCCGCCCCGCGCCCAGAGCCCGCCGCAGGCCGATCTCCCGGCGCCGTTCGAGTACGGAGATCACCATCGTGTTGGCCACCCCCACCCCGCCGACCAGCAGCGCGACCGCGCCCAGGCCGACGAACAGGCCGGTGAAGGTGTTCTTCGCGGCCAACTGCGCCTCCAGCGCGTCGGACGGGCGGCTGACCTTGACCCCGGCGGGGTTGGCCGGGTTGACCGTGGCCGCGAGCACGTTGCGTACATCGCCGACCGCGTCCTCGCCCGAACGCTCGTAGATCCGGGTCGGATGGCCGTCGAAGCCCAGCAGCTCCTTGGCGGCGGGCCAGCCGACCAGCGCCGAGCGGTCCACCTCGGGGGCCAGCGGGACGGGGTCCAGGATGCCCAGCACGGTGAACCACCGGTCGCCGATCCACACCTGCCGATTCGGCCCGTCCACCCCGAGCAGCTCCGCCGCCCGCGCGCCGAGCACGACCGTGGGGTAGCGGGCGGTGGCCGCGTTGAACCACTGTCCCTTCCCGACCTTGCCGCCGATCGTGCCGAGCAGGTCCTCCCGGGTGGCCGCGACGGTGATGCCCTTGGTCTCGCGCGCGTCGATCCGGTCGGACCGACGTACGCTCCGACCCTCCAACTGGGCGGTGGCACTGGCCGAGGTCACCGGCCCGATCCGACGCACCATGTCCACCGCCTCCTCGGGCAGTTGCACCTGGCCGCCGAAGATCGAGTCGCCGGGACCGACCGAGAGCATGTTCGTGCCCAGGCTCCGGATCTGCTCCATCAGCCGGGCCTGGCTGGCCGTACCGATGCCGAGCACCGCCACCATCGCGGCGATCCCGATCGCGATGCCCAGGCCGGACAGGATCGCGCGCATCGGCCGACCCCGCACCCCGAGCAGCCCGACCCGCACCACGTCGACCGGCCCGAGCCGGGCGGTACCGGGCAGCGGCACGGGCGTCGGCCGGGCGCCGACGGTGTCCTGACCTACCGCCGTCATCCGGACACCCCCGCCGACATCGCCGCCGACATCGTGGTCCCGGCGCTCGGCCCGCCGCTGTCCGCGTGGATCCGACCGTCCAGGATCTCCACCCGGCGCGGCAACGACCGGGCGATCCCCGGGTCGTGGGTGATCACCACGATCGTGGCCCCGTCCGCGTGCAGTTCGTGCAGCAGGCCGAGCACCGTCGCACCGGCGCGCGAGTCGAGCGCGCCGGTCGGCTCGTCCGCCAGCACCAACGCGGGTCGCGCGACCAGCGCGCGGGCGATCGCGACCCGCTGTCGCTCGCCGCCGGACAGCTCGCGCGGGAGATGGTCGAGCCGAGCGCCCAGGCCGACCCGAACCAGCGCGTCGGCCGCGCGTTCACGCCGCTCACGGACCGGAATGCCGTGGTAGTAGAGGCCGTTGGCCACGTTGTCCACGGCGGTGAAGTGCTCGGTGAGGAAGAACTGTTGGAACACGAAGCCGATCCAGTTCGCCCGGACGCCGGAGAGTTGCCGATCCCGCAACCGCGCGACGTCGTGCCCGAGCAACCGCACCACCCCCTCCGTCGGCCGGTCCAGCGTGCCCATCAGTTGCAACATGGTCGACTTGCCGGACCCGGACGGCCCCACCACGGCGAGGAGTTCGCCCGCCTCGACGGTGAGGTTCGCGTCGATCAAGGCGCGCACCCCGCCGGGGTAGGACCGGCCGACGCCGTCGAGTTCGAGCACGGGTACCGGGCCGGCCGCACCGGGCGGCGACTCGGTCGTCCCGCGCGACGTGCCGCGCAGCCATTTCCTGGTCATGCCTTGGGCACCCCGACCTTCAGGCCCTCGGCCATCCCGTCGCCGGTCACCTCGACCCGGCCGTTGGCGAACATCCCGAGTTCGACCTTCGACAGCCGCGTACCGCCGTCCGGTTCCACCACCTCGACGCCGTAGCCGCCCTCGGCGAGCGCGAGCAACGCGTTGACCGGGACGGTGAGCACACCCTTGCGCTCCTTGCCGGTGAACCCGACGGTGACCGGCGCACCGTCCAGGGTGCCGGCGTCCTTCGGCTGATCGAGCGCGATGTCGACCGGGATGGTGGCCTTGTCCCCGCCCGGCGAGCCGCCCGGAGTCTGCTCGCCCTCCTTGGCCACCGTGCCGACCTGGGTGATCGTGCCGCCGGCGGTCCGGCCGCCGGGGAGGGTGACCTGGACCTTGGCGCCCTTCGTGGCCAACGTCTGCTTGTTGACCGGCAGATTGACGGTGACCCGCCGACCGGTCCCACTCGCCTTCAGCAACGGCCCCTGCGAACTCGCGCCGAGCGTCGCGGAGACCTCGCCGACCCGAACCGCGTCGGGCAATACGACGGCGTCGCCCGGATCGAACCGGCCGGTCTGCTTGTGGCCCATGTCCTTCTGCCACTTCTTCAACGCGGCGGCGGTCGCCTCGGTGAACTTCTCGTCCACCGTGAACCCGCCATACCCCAGAGCCTGCAGATTCTGCTCCAACTCACGGACGTCCGCGCCCTTGTCCACGCCGACGGACAACGCCCGCCAGAACGGCGTCTCGCCGTAGAACAGCGGCACCTTCGTACCGTCCCGGCCATAGACCCGATCACCGCGCGCCAGGGTGTCCCCGACACCCGGCAGCCAGGTGATGGTGCCGGGACCGGAGCCGGTGCCGGCGTCCGGGGGCGGGTTCGCGCCGCCCTGCCCGCCACCTCCACCTCCGGTTGAGCCTGAGCCTTTGCCCTGGCCTTGGTTCTGGCCCTGGTTCTGGCCCTGGCCGGAGCCCTGGGGTGTGCCCGCTCCCGACCCCGTGCCCGGACCCGGGCTCTGGGACGGCGGCGGGGCCTCGCTCCCCGGCGGCTTGTCCGGACCGGCCGCCGCCGCGTTCACCGAATACGCGCCCGCGTACCCGAGCCGGCCGTCCACGTTCTGCCGGTCGACCAGGTCCGCCCGGGTCACCGGCACCGCGTCCAGCTTCGTGCGGTTCGCGGACGTACCGGAATCACCGCCGCCGTCGGAGAGCAGTACGCCCGCCGCACCGCCCGCCGAGGCCAGCACCAGCGCCGCCGCGAGCGCCCGTCGACGCCGACGCCGCCTACGCTCGCGCGGATACGCCGAACGATCCGCTCCGCCCGCCGCCGGCGGCTCCTCGTACTGCTGCTCCTGCTGCTTCTGCTGCTTCTGCTGCCCCTGGTGCGCTGAAGTCTCGATCGAACCCACAAAACCGTCCCGTCCCTATTTCGCCCTGTGGCCCCCTGCTTCACTTCTTCTTCGCGGGCGGCGGAACCTGCTTGTCGCACGTCTCGATGGCCTTCATGACCTTTTCGTCGCTCGCGTCCACCGTCATCGCGGCGGTCCCGCTGTCGCCGATGTCCACCCCGTGGTCCCGCAGGCAGGCCGTGCGTTTGGCCTGCCACTCCTTGAACTTGGGGTCGTTCGGGTCGAATTCGCTCTTCGGCTGGTACTTCTCGCAAGCCTTCATCGCGTTCTCGGTCTTGGAACTGTCGCCGTCCGCCGGCATCGCCCGCATTCGCACCGCGCCGCCCGCGGCGGGCTCGGGATCGGGCATGTCGATCCCGTTCTCGCGCATACACCCCGCAAACTTGACCATCTGCTCGTACCGCGCCGCGTCCTCGTCCTTGCCGGCGCCCCCGGCCCCGGCCCCCGCTTGCGGCTCGCCGGACTTCTTGCCGGCGCCGCCGCCGGAGGCCACCTTGCTCTTCGTCGACCCACCGCCGTCGCTGCCGCACCCGGCCGTGCTCAGCGCGAGCCCGCTCACCAGGACCACCCCGACCGCCCCGCGCAGCGCGGCCCGCCCGAACCTCGTCGTCACTGCCACTCCCACCTGTAGTCCCTGTCCTGTCGGCTTCCGACAGCAGGTCTACGCGGCGGCCGGTTTCCCGCCCGTCTCCCGTTTTGGTTATCCGGAGCTAACACGGACTCCCGTATAAACAGTGAGGTTGGTCCCCCCATCACTCCCAACCCCAACCCCTAACCCCCAACCCCTGAAGCGGAGCGACGAAACCGTGCGAGTCCTGGTCACCGAGGACGAGGAACTGCTGGCCGACCTGGTCGCCCGCGGCCTGCGTCGCGCGGCGATCGCCGTGGACGTGGCATACGACGGCGACAGCGCACTGGAACGGCTCTCCGTCAACGACTACGACGTGCTCGTCCTGGACCGCGACCTGCCCGGCACGCACGGCGACGACGTCTGCCGGGCCGTGGTGGCAGGCCGGCTGCGCACCAGGATCCTGATGCTGACCGCGGCCGGTACGGTCCCGGAACGGGTCGCGGGTCTGCGGTTGGGCGCGGACGACTACCTGCCCAAGCCCTTCGAGTTCGCCGAACTGCTCGCCCGCGTACAGGCGTTGGGCCGGCGAGCCACGCCCGCCGTGCCACCGGTGCTGGAAAGACACGGCATCGTGCTGGACAACGCACGGCGCCAGGTCACCCGGGACGGCGAGTACATCCGGCTCGCCCACAAGGAGTTCGCCATCCTCGCCACCCTGATGGCGGCCGACGGCGCGGTGGTCAGCGCGGAGGAACTCCTCGAACGTGTCTGGGACGAGAACATCGACCCGTTCTCCAACACGGTACGGGTGACCATGTCCAAACTACGCGCCAAACTGGGCGATCCCCAGGTCATCCACACCGTCCCCGGCTCGGGATACACGATATGAGCAGCCTGGCGGGCGACCTGCGCCTGCTCCGCCGTGCCCTGTTCCGCCGCCCGTCCGCGCGGGCCCGACTGGCGCTCCTCTACGGCGGCATGTCCCTTGTCGTCGGCACGGTGCTGCTCGCGATCGTGTACTGGTTCGTCAACGAGCGGCTGTCCCAACGGCTCCCGGTCGCACTGGCCAGGACCCTGGCGGTGGACACCACCACCACCGCCGAGAGCTACCACCCGGTCAGCATCGGCCTGGCCCAACCGGCACAGCTCATGCCCGGAGCACCGGCCCAAGCCACCTTCCCGACCGAGGCGATCCGTCGAGCCAGTTCGGCCGGCCAGGACGTGACGATGAACCAGATCCTCACCGTGCTGGGGGCGGCCCTACTCCTCCTGGCGGCGACCTCGATCCTGGTCGGCTGGTGGATGTCGGGCCGGGTGCTGCGCCCGGTGCACCGCATCACCGCAACCGCCCGCCGGTTGTCCGAACACAACCTGCACGAACGCATCGGCATGCCGGGCCCGGACGACGAACTCAAAGAACTCGCCGACACGTTCGACGGCATGCTCGACCGCCTGGAGAAATCCTTCGACAGCCGGCGGTTGTTCGTCGCCAACGCCTCACACGAACTACGCACCCCACTCACGATTCAACGCACCGCGATCCAAGTCGGCCTGGCCGACCCGCACTCCCCCACCGAAATCGTCGAAACCCGAGAACAGCTCCTGGCCCTCAACCGCCGCACCGAACGCCTCATCGACGGCCTGCTGAGCCTGGCGAAAAGCGAACGCGGCAACATCCGGCCGGCCCCGGTGGCCCTCCACGACCTGACCACCGAAGTCCTGGCCCAAACCCGGCAGGCGGCCACCCAAGCGGGCGTCCGAATCACCACGAACATCGCCGACTGCACGGTATCCGGAGACCCGCTACTCCTACGTCAGCTCCTCACCAACCTGATCGAAAACGCCATCCGGCACAACCACCCGGGCGGCTTCGTCACGGTAGGCATCTCGCCGGGCTCCCTCCGAATCCGCAACACCGGCCCGATGATCCCGGCCAAACGTATCCCCGACCTCTTCGAACCCTTCCACCGCTTCCACCCCAACCGCACGGCCTCCGCGACGGGTTCAGGCCTGGGCCTGTCCATAGTGCAAGCAATAATCAAGGCCCACGCCGCCCAAATAACCACAAAACCGAACCCCCACGGCGGCCTGTCGATCGCCATCTCCCTACCGACCACAGCCCCACTCACCAAAACAATCACCTGACCGGACCACCGAGCCCCACCCGGTCGGCAGATCACCCGTCCGCGCCGACCCGCCGCGCAATCGCCGCCGGCAACGGATACACCTTCTCCGCCGGCAACAACCGCTGGGCCTGGGCGACCCGTCCGTCCTTCACCAATCCCGCCACCCGCCGCACCAACGGCGTCAAATCCGAGATCCCAACAACCCACTCCTCATTGAACGTCCGGATCAATCCGCGCCCGATCCCGACCTGAATGTTGTAGTGGTTCAGCGCCGCCCCACGCAACGACCGCTCCGGATCCCACTGCACATGCACATCGGCCCCCGCCACGGACCCCTCGGTCGACACGGCCCGCCCCAGCGCCTCCTCAAAGCCACTCCGGCTGATCCGCACGGCCAACACCCGCTCCTGGCCCGCCTTTCGCCCCCAGTCACTACGGTGCATCAACCACCGAAACGACGGTTTGACCCACGTCATCCGCCCGAACGAAAACGGCGCCACGAACCGCCCCTCCCGCAAGGCGGGTTCGGCAATGGCCGGCGAATACGCCTGATAGACCACCAAGGACGCGGCATCGAAGTCGGCCCGAATCTGACGCAACATCACCATGCCGCAAAACGTTGCCGGCCCCCGTGCCACCCGACCACGCATTTTCCGCACGACACCACGATGTGTCATCTCTCACTACAACCTGTTGGCCGCGCCAAGCGTCATCCCGACCGGCAAATCGGGTACATCGGTAAATCACGGAAGCCGAGGACCACACTCCGAATCCCCGGGAACACAGCGCGCCACATTCACCAACTCCACGGTTCCTCATATCCGTTGCGGGTGTCCCACTCGACTGGTTGCCTACGCCAGTCCGGTGATCCCGGCGACACGCGACTTCGACGGCGACGGCAAGGCGGACCTCTGGGCCCGCGCCGCGAACGGCAACGTCTACACATTCGCCGGCGGCAAGACCCCCGACGCCAACGGGATCGCCGGCAGCTGAGCAACGATCGGGGCCGCCGCCATCGAACTCGACGGCGGCGGCCCCGATCCTGATCCCGATCCCGTCCCGTCCCCTCCCCCAGACCCCGACCTACTCGACCTCACCCCACCGAACGCCCATACCGCGCCATCGCCTCCCCCGGCGCCTCCGGCTTGACCTTGCCCTGCCCGGCCAGCATCGTCAGCGTTCGGATCACGATCGACACCGCGTCCACGCCGAAGTGGGAGCGGGCCGCGATGCGGGTGTCGGAGACGCCGAAGCCGTCGGTGCCGAGCGAGGTCCAGTCCTGGCGGACCCACGGGGCGATCTGGTCCGGGACCGTGCGCATCCAGTCGCTGACCGCCACCACCGGGCCGGTCGCGTCGGCCAACGCCCGGGTGATGTAAGGGACTTGCTCCTCCCCGGCGGCCAGTGCCTCGCGCCGCAGTTCGGTCCACGAGGTCACCGACCACACCTGGGCGGTCACGTCCCAGTCCTCGGCGAGCAGCCGCTGTGCCTCCAGGGCCCACCGCACCGCCGTGCCGCTGGCGAGCAGTTCGGCGTCCGCGTCGGCGGCGGGCGCGCAGCAGTGGATGCCGCGCAGGATGCCCTCGGTCGCGTCCAGGCTCGGGATCGCCGGCTGCGGGAGCGGCTCGTTGTAGACCGTCAGGTAATAGAACACGTCCTCGCCGGTGGGGTGTTCCGGCGTGGCCGTAAGCATCCGCCGCAACCCCTCGCGCACGATCACCGCGATCTCGTACGCGAACGCCGGGTCGTACGACACCGCCGCCGGATTCGTCGAGGCGATCAACTGCGAGTGGCCGTCCGCGTGTTGCAGCCCCTCCCCGGTCATCGTGGTCCGACCCGCGGTGGCTCCGATCAGGAAGCCACGACCCATCTGGTCGGCCAGCGCCCACAGTTGGTCGGCCACCCGTTGCCAGCCGAACATCGAGTAGAAGACGTAGAACGGGATCATCGGCTCGCCGTGCGTGGCATACGCGGTGGCCGCCGCCGTGAAGGAGGCGACCGCGCCCGCCTCGGTGATGCCCTCGTTGAGGATCTGCCCGTCGACCGCCTCCCGGTAGGACAGCAGCAGATCGCGGTCCACCGCGTCGTAGGTCTGCCCGCGCGGCGAGTAGATGCCCGCGGTCGGGAACATCGACTCCATCCCGAAGGTGCGCGCCTCGTCCGGCACGATCGGCACCCAGCGCCGACCGACCACCTGATCGCGCATCAGGTCCTTGGCCAGCCGGACGAACGCCATCGTGGTGGCGATCTCCTGCTTGCCCGATCCCTTGAGCAATGCGGCGAACGGCGCCTCGGTCAGCGCCGGCGGCGTCGGCAGCGGGGTGAACGTGGTGCGCCGCGCCGGTACCGGACCGCCCAGTGCACGGCGGCGTTCGGCCAGGTAGCGGGCCTCGCGCGAGTCCGGGCCCGGGTGCAGGTAGGGCGGCAGCTCGTCGGCCAACTCGGCGTCGGACACCGGCAGATCGAGCCGATCGCGCATCACCCGGAACTCGTCCTGGCGCAACTTCTTCATCTGGTGGTTGGCGTTGCGCGCCTCGAAGCCGGGCCCGAGCGTCCAGCCCTTGACCGTCTGTACCAGCACCACACTGGGCCCGCCCCGGTGCTCGACCGCCGCGCGGTAGGCCGCGTGTACCTTGCGCGGTTCGTGGCCCGCGCGCGAGAACCCGACCAGCTCGCCGAGCCGCGCGTCGTCCAAGTGGGCGGCCATGTCGCGCAGATCGGGCGGGCCGGCGAAGAGGTTGTCCCGGATGTACGCGCCGTCGGCGGCCGAGTAGGTCTGGAACTGGCCGTCGGGCGTGGCCTCGAGCCGGCGGATCAGCTCGCCGTCGTGGTCGCGGGCGAACAGGTCGTCCCAGTCCCGCCCCCACAGCGCCTTGACCACATGCCAGCCGGCGCCGGCGAATACGCTCTCCAACTCCTGGACCACGCGCCCGTTTCCGCGTACCGGGCCGTCCAGGCGCTGGAGGTTGCAGTTGATCACGAAGGTCAGATTGTCCAGCCCCTCGCGCGCGGCGAGGGTGAGTGCGGCGGTGGCCTCCGGCTCGTCCATCTCGCCGTCGCCGAGGAAGGCCCAGACCCGGCTGCGCGCGGTGTCCTTGATTCCCCGGTTGTGCAGGTAGCGGTTGAACCGCGCCTGGTAGACCGCGGCCAGCGGGCCCAGGCCCATCGACACCGTCGGGAACTCCCAGAAGCCGGCCAGGGAACGCGGATGCGGATAGGACGGCAGTCCGCCGCCGCCCACCTCGCGGCGGAACCGGTCGAGCTGATCGGCCGTCAGGCGCCCCTCCAGGAAGGCCCGCGCGTACACCCCGGGCGAGGCGTGCCCCTGGAAGTAGATCTGATCGCCGGGCCCACCGTCGGCCCGGCCGCGGAAGAAGTGCTCGAACCCGACCTCGTACAACCAGGCCGCCGACGCGTAGGTGGCCATGTGCCCGCCCAGGCCGAAGCGGCCGGCCCGGGTCACCATCGCGGCGGCGTTCCACCGGTTGTACGCGGTGATCCGCTCCTCCAGGCCGAGGTCGCCGGGGTAGTCCGGCTCGGCCGAGGTGGGCACGGTGTTGACGTAGGGGGTGCGCGTCACCGGCGGCAGGTCGAGGCCATGGCGCGCGCCGTGTTCGAGGAGGCGGGCCAGCAGCAGCCGGGCTCGACCGGGGCCTGCGGCGCGTACGACGGCGTCGAGCGACTCGGCCCATTCCGCGGTTTCCTCGGGATCCCGGTCGGGGAGCTGGTCGAGCTGCCCGGTCGGGGTACGGCTCGACGTGTGGTGTGACATCCGGGCCGCCCTCCTTCGTATCGGTGAAGGCTTCTGGGTGCGGACTTCCGGCCGAAGCCCGGCGAAGCCCGCGACGAAGCGTATTCATTCTGCGCAATGATCGATCATTGCGCAAAAGTCGGGTCGGCGATCTAGACTGGCGCGATGACCGAGCCGCAGCCGCCTCGCCCGACTCTCGAACGTCGCCCGCTGCGCGAGCAGATCCGCCGATACGTCACGGAGGCCGTGGTCGCCGGCCGCTGGGGCCCGGGCGAGCGCATCGTCGAGCGCCGCGTCGCGGTCGAACTGGGGGTCAGCCAGGCACCCGTGCGCGAGGCGCTGCGCGAGCTGGAACAGCTGGGCCTGGTCGAGTCGGAGCCCAACAAGGGGGTCCGGGTGCGCTCGTTCAGCGAGGCCGACCTACGCGAGATCTACCCGGTCCGGGCCGGCCTGGAGGAGACCGCCGCCCGCCTGGCCCTGCCCCGGATCGACGACGAGCGGCTCGCCGCGCTGGACCGACACGTCGCGGCGCTGCACGCGGCCTCGGCGGCGGGCGACGCGACCGCGCAGGTCCGGCACGGGGTGGCCTTCCATCGCGAGATCGTCGCCGCGGCGGGCAACGCACTGCTGCGCTCGGTGTGGGAGTCGTTGGGTATCGAGGTGTGGACCACGCTGTCGATCCGCGTCTACCGGATGGACCTGCACGAGAACGCCGCCGACCACGAGCCGATCGTCGCCGCCTTCCGCCGCCGCGACCCGGCCACCGCCGACCTCCTGCGCGAACACGTCCTCGGCTACGGCGGCTGCCCGGTGTCGCCGTGAGCACGGGCCACGCTCGACGCTCCGCCGGCCCACCCGGCGCTAGCGCAGAATGCCCCGCTCCGACCGCATGTGCGGGGCCACCACCGTGCGTGGGCGGTTGAACAGGATCACCGTCGCCTGGATCACCGCGACCGCCATCGCCACCAGAATCGCGATTGACGACAGATAGCCCCAGAAGGCCCCCGAGGTCTTCCCGTCCGCCGCGAACCACGGCGACACCGCGATCACGATCGACAGACACCACATCTGGATCGCCACCAGCGCCATCGCCCGGACCAGGCCACGCCGCGCCGGATCACCCAGCGGCAGGGCGCGAAACGCGAACACTATGTCGTCGGCCACCCGCGCGCTGCGCCAGATGTCGGTCGTGCGGTTGGTCAGGCCGATCGAGGACATGAACGCGATATAGGTCATCCACAACCGCATGCGTACGCACCCCTTCCCCCGTCGGCCCCGACCCATGGCTCCCTGTCACACGTGTCACCGACATTCTGACGCAGGGCTGTCGACCGTCACACAGCGGCTCGGACCCCGGCGCCCGGCGACGCGCCCGGCGATGGGTCGCGACGGTCGCGGACCGGTCGGTTATTCGGTGACCGGGTTGCGCCGCTCCCGCTCCTCGACCGTACGCCGGTGCTCCTCCACATTGCCGGTCAATGCCTCGGTACGGTGCCCGCGCGCGATGTAGTCGAGCACGATCGCCTCGATCGCGTCCTGCGCGTTGCGCACGCCGGACAGGACCATGACCTCGATCACGGCGTTCGCGTCCAGGCTGATGTTGACCTTGGCCATCGACGGCTCCCTCGACTAGACCCTCGACCAGACCCGCCCCACACCATCGCACGATCCCGCGTCCGCCGGCTCGAGCACGCGCCAACCGCCCGCCAACCGCCCGTCGGCACCCCCACCGACCGCGCCGCGCATCGGTAACGAACCGACCGCGCACCGGGCGCGAAGACCGCGCGAACCCGGCGCGTACCGGGCGTGGGTCACCCGCGCGAGGGGACTCTATCGGCCGTTAGAGGGGTTGGCGCCGTCGGCGCGACTGAATCCACCCGCCGAGGTGGATGGAACGGGCAAGTGCGCTTGCGTACGGCCCCAGCACCCTGTCGAAGGCGAGTCGGATACCTGTGACCTCGGAAGACCCACTCGTCGTACTCTCCGGCGTGAACAAGCACTTCGGGTCGCTGCACGTGCTTCGCGACATCGACCTGACGGTGGCCCGCAACGAAGTGGTCGTCCTGATCGGCCCGTCCGGCTCCGGCAAGTCGACCCTGTGTCGCACCATCAATCGCCTGGAGACGATCGACTCGGGCAGCATCACCATCGACGGCGCCCCACTGCCGGCCGAGGGTCGCGGGTTGGCCAGGCTGCGTTCCGAGGTCGGCATGGTGTTCCAGTCCTTCAACCTCTTCGCGCACAAGACCGTCCTGGAGAATCTGACTCTCGCTCAGATCAAGGTCCGCAAGCGCAGCAAGGTCGAGGCGGAGAAGAAGGCCCGCGAACTGCTCGACCGGGTCGGCCTCGCCGATCAGGCGCCCAAGTATCCCGCGCAGCTGTCCGGCGGCCAGCAGCAACGCGTCGCGATCGCCCGGTCGTTGGCGATGGATCCCAAGGTGATGTTGTTCGACGAACCGACCTCCGCGCTCGACCCGGAGATGATCAACGAGGTGCTCGAGGTGATGCGCACGCTCGCGGTCGAGGGCATGACGATGGTCGTGGTCACCCACGAGATGGGCTTCGCCCGCTCGGCGGCCAATCGTGTGGTGTTCATGGCGGACGGTCGGATCATGGAGTCGCGCACGCCCGGCGACTTCTTCGACCACCCGGAGACCGACCGGGCCAAGGACTTCCTGTCCAAGATCCTCAAGCACTGAGGGGATCGGTACACATGCGCACCCGCCGCTCCACCACCGAGCTGCTCGTCCTCCTGCTCCTCGCCCTCTCCCTCGCCCTCTTCCTCACCGCCTGCGGCAAATCCGGCACACCCCCGCCCAAGGGCCCCAAGGCCAAGGATCTGCCGTCCTATCAGGTCGCCACCGGCGTCGACCTCGACTCGCCCACCTTCCGCTCGGCCAAGTCGCGCGGCCGACTGATCGTCGGCACCAAGGCCGATCAGCCCTATGTCGCGGCGCAGGATCCGGCGACCGGCTACTACTCGGGCTTCGACATCGAGATCGCCAAGATGATGGCCGCGTCGCTCGGCTTCGGGGCGGACCGGGTCGAGTTCAAGACGATCACCTCCGCGAACCGCGAGACGTCGTTGCAGAACGGCGAAGTGGACTACTACGTCGGGACGTACACGATCAACGACAACCGCAAGAAGCTGGTGGGCTTCGCCGGGCCGTACTACATCGCCGGCCAGTCCCTCCTGGTCCGCAGGAACGACAAGTCCATCAACGGCCCACAGGACCTGGCCGGCAAGAAGGTCTGCTCGGTCGCCGGCTCCACGCCGTACCAGCGGATCGTGTCCAACTACCCCAAGGCCACCGCCGTCGCCTACGACAGCTATTCGGTCTGCGTGGACAACCTGATCAGCCTTCAGGTCGACGCGGTCACCACCGACGACACGATCCTCAAGGGCTACGCCGCCAAGGTCCCCGACCAACTCCGGCTCGCCGGGCAGCCGTTCTCGAAGGAGCCGTACGGCATCGGGGTTCCGCGCGGCGATCGCACCTTCCGGCTCGCCCTCGACGACGCGATCGTCGCACACGAACAGAACGGCGACTGGCAGCGCGCCTACGACTCGACCCTCGGCCTCTCCGGCGTACCGGCTCCCCCGCCGCCGCCCGTGGACCGGTACTAGTGCCGCACTAACGGAAGGCGTCGACGATGAACGTACTGCTCGACAACTTCACCCTGTTTCGCAAGGGCTTCGTCGGTACCGTCGAACTGACCCTGGCCGCCGCGGCGATCGCCCTCGGCGTCGGCGTGCTGATGGCCGCCTGCCGGGTCTCCCCGGTCCGGCCGGCGCGGCTGATCGGCGGCACCTGGGTGACCGTGCTCCGCAACACCCCGCTCACCCTGCTGTTCTTCGCGGTCGTCCTCGGCCTGCCGCGCTTCGGCGTGGTACTGCCCTTCTTCACTCTCGCCGTACTCGCCCTGGGCTGCTACACCTCGGCGTTCATCTGCGAGGCGGTGCGCGCCGGAATCAACACCGTGCCGGTCGGGCAGGGCGAGGCGGCCCGCAGTCTGGGGATGAACTTCGGCCAGACGCTCGGCCTGATCGTGTTGCCGCAGGCGCTGCGCGCGGTGATCCCACCGGTCGGCAGCACGCTGATCGCACTCGCCAAGAACACCGCGATCGCCGGTTCGTTCAGCGTCGTCGAACTGCTCGGCACCTACCGCACGCTCAACGAACTCGGCTACGACATCGTTGCCACGTTCCTGTGGATCGCGGTCGGCTACCTGATCATCACGCTGGCGATCAGCGCCCTGTTCCGCTTCCTGGAGAAGCGCCTGGAGGTGGCCCGATGAGTACCGAGACCTCGGCGCTGTACGACGTACCCGGCCCGAAGGCACTGGCCCGGCACCGCACTTACGGCTGGATCCTCACCGCGCTGCTGGCCGGCGTACTGGCCTGGGTGATCTACAAGCTGATCGACACACACCAGTTCGCCGCCGACAAGTGGGCGCCGTTCGAATACGTCGGCGTGCAGAAGTTGTTGCTGCGCGGGTTGTGGCACACCCTCCAGATCTTCGCGTGGGCGGCCGTACTCTCCCTCGCCTTCGGCGCGTTCTTCGCCGCCGGGCGGCTGTCCGACCACCGCATCGTGCGCTGGATCGCAGGTCTCGTGGTCGAATTCTTCCGGGCCATGCCGGTCCTGGTGATGATCTTCTTCATCTTCATCGCGATGAAGGTCGAACCCCGACTGGCCCTGATCGCCGGCCTGACGTTGTACAACGGCTCGGTGCTCGCCGAGGTCTTCCGCGGCGGCGTCAACGCGGTGCCCAAGGGCCAGAGCGAGGCGGCCTACGCACTGGGCATGCGCAAGACGGCGGTGATGGTGACCATCCTGATCCCACAGGCCGTGCGCACCATGTTGCCCACGATCATCAGCCAGTTGGTGGTGACCCTCAAGGACACCTCGCTGGGCTATCTGATCTCCTACGAGGAATTCCTCTACGCCGGCAAACAGATCGCCACCAACCTCGACTACAGCCTCCCCTTCATCCCGGTGGTCATGGTGATCGCCCCGATCTACATCGGCATGTGCATGATCCTCTCCGGCCTGGCCCGCTACCTGGAAAGCACCGGAAGACGCCGTCACAAGGGCGCCTGACGAAGCGTCACCACCCGGCCCCGGCGGGCCGGACCGCATCGCGCCGCACCGCGCCGCGCCGCGCCGAAAACCCTCGGCCGCAACCGGGTTCGGCGTGATCACCCGCCCGAGTACGGTGGTCCCGGCGCGCGGGGGCAGGCGGGGGTGGACATGGCGGACGTCGACGCGGAGACGCGACGCGCCCGGGCGCAGGGCGAACGCGGCCGGGCCCGGTGCGCGCGGTGGTTGGCCTCGGGTTCGGTCGAACGCCCCATCGAGCCCGCTTCCCTCGCCGAGGCCCTCGACCTCCTCACCGAGTCCCTCTCCACCCTCCCCCCGACCGATCAGCGCTGGCCGGAATTCGCCTACGTCGCCGGCATCGCCCACGCCGCGCAGGCCGAGCGGGCCGGCGGCGACGCCCGCGCCTTCGACCAGGCACGGACCTGCCTCCGCAGAGCCCGACTCGCCGCGCCGCCCGACGCGCGGCTGTTCCGGGCCGCGACCCACGTGGCCGCCGGTCGGGTCGGGGCCGGGGCTGAGGGCATGCCCTGGCGTACCCTCCTCGACCCGCCCCCCGCCGCCGAGATCGCCGCCGCGCTGCACCGGCTCGGCGCCGACGCGCTGGTCCAACTCGTGCCGGGGGCGGCCGTGTCGACCGGCGCCGACGGCGCGACCCGGGTGCTCGACCTGCCCGAGCTGGACCACGATCGGGTCCCGGCCGGGGGCGATCGGGCGCACCGGCCGGACGAACTCGCCGCGCTGTGCGCCTGGGCCTGGGACGCGGTGATGGGACCCGTACTCGCCGCGCTGCCCGGTGCGTTCGGCCGAGCGCCCGCCCTGGTCCTGCTGCCCGCCGGGCCGTTCGGCGCGGTGCCGTGGCATGCCGCCTGGTCGCTCGTCGACGGCCGCCGGCGACACGCACTGCAGGGCGCGCAGATCTCGTACATCGGCGCGGCCCGCCTGCTGTGCGAGGTCGCCGCGCGCCCGGCGGCCGACCCGCACCCGCACCACCCGACGAGCATCGGCCGCGCCGCCGGCGACCCGATCGCCTTCGCCCCGGCCGGCAGCCATCGGCAGGCCTGGCGGCTGGGCGCCGAATACCTGACCGCCGGGACCCACACCCTCCTGTCCACACTGTGGCCGGTGGACGCGACGACCACAGCGCTGGTCCGCTACATGGCCCACCACTACCTTGACCGTCGCGGCCTGCCCCCGGCCCAGGCCCTGCGTACCGCCCAGTTGTGGATGCGCGATCCCAAGCGCGGAATCCCCACCGCGATGCCCGCCGAACTCGCCGCGCAGGCCCGCGCGATCGTCCCGGACGACCTCACCGGCTGGGCCGCCTTCACCCACTCGGGCTGGTGAGCCGCGAGGGCCCACCACCACCCCCGCCTTCCCAAGCGACCCGCGAGGCGCGTACTGTTCGCCACGCCATCGCGGGAGCTCGGACCAACCGGGCTGAGAGGGCGGCATGGGATGTCGGCGGCAAGCCGATGCGCATCCCGGGGCCACCGACCGCTTGAACCTGACCGGGTAATGCCGGCGTAGGGAGAGCAGGTAGAGCCATGTCGGCTCCAGTCATGGGCGACGCACGCGCCGAACACGAGCCCGAGTCCGGGCCGCGGTCGCCCGCCGACGCCGAGGCACCGCTGATCCTGGACACCGCGCCGCCGCGCACCCTGGGCTTCCGCGACCAGGCGGCGTTCTGGGCCAACCTCGGGGTGAGCCTGCTCGGCTTCTCCGGCGCCCTGGCCGTACTCGCGCCGGCCGGCTACCCCCAGTTGTCGATGATCGCCGCGATCGTCGCGGCCGTCGGCGGCACGCTGATCGGCACGCTCATGGTCGCGGTCGCCGGCATCCCCGGCGCGCGCAGCGGGGCGCCCGCGATGACGGTGCTGCGCGGGCTGCTCGGCACGAAGATCTCCTACGTGCCGACGGTGTTCAACATCGTCCAGTGCATCGGCTGGGGCACCTTCGAGCTCTTCGTGATCTCGATGGGCATCGAGGCGATGACGGACGGTGACGGCCCGCACTGGCTCTACATCGTCGCCGCCGGCACCGTCACCACCGCGATGACCCTGCGCCCGCTGGGCATGCTGCGCATCCTGCGTCGCTACGTAACCATCGCGGTGGGCATCGCGATGCTCTACTTCACGATCCAGCTGTGGCGCGAGGGCCTGCCGCCGATGACGCAGGGCTCGTGGTCCGGCTTCTTCCCGGCGATGGACGCGGCGCTCGCGGTCGCGGTGTCGTGGGTGCCGCTGGCGTCCGACTACACCCGCCACTCGCGCGGCACCAAGTCCGCCTTCTGGGCGACGCTGAGCGGCTTCTCGGTGACCAGCATCTGGTGCTACCTGCTCGGCCTGGTCGCAATCGCCCAGGCCGGCGGCGACGCGGACAAGATCTTCGACTCGTTCCTGGGCGTCACCGCCGGGTGGGTGTTCTTCGCCGTACTGGTCGTACGCGAGGTGGACCAGAGCTTCGCCAACGTCTACAGCACCGCGATGTCCATCCAGAACCTCGCGCCACGCGTGGACCGCCGGGTGTTGTGCCTGGGGGTGGGCGCGCTGGTCACCGGATTCGCGCTGCTGGTCGACGACTTCAGCACCTACGCCAACTTCCTGTCGCTGATCGGCTCGGTCTTCATCCCGCTGCTCGGGGTGCTGGCGATGGACCTGTTCGCCGGGCGGGGGCGGGCCGGTTGGGACCTGGGCGACCACGCGCCGGCCAGGTGGGTGATGCTCGTGCCGTGGGCGCTCGGGTTCTGCATGTATCAGCTGATCAACCCCGGCACGGTCGACTGGTGGGCGAAGTTCTGGGGCCACATCCAGGACGCCACCCACATCCACGCGCAGACCTGGACCTCGGCATCGTTGTTCTCCTTCGCCGTCGCGGGCGCCACCGCGTTCCTCGCGGTGCGCTGGGACGGGCGCCGGGCGGTCGCGGCCCGGGGTTGACTCCCGACCGAGGCGGCCCGGGTCGGGTCGGGTCGACCCGGGGTTGACCTTCGAGCAGGTCGAAGCCCGAGACTCGGCGCCATGGACGAGACGTACGAATACGAACACGAAGACGATGTGGTGCTGGGGATCGGCGCGTTCGCCCGGCGGGTGGGGTTGAGCCCGAGCGCGCTGCGCTACTACGACGACTGCGGGGTGTTGCGGCCCGCGTCGGTGGATCCGAGTACGGGTTATCGCCGCTACGCGCCGGAGCAGGCGGCGCGGGCGCTGCTCCTGCGCGGGCTGCGCGAGGCGGAGTTGCCGCTGCCGGAGGTGGTCGCCGTACTGGACGGGCCGCCGGACCGGGCCGAGGCGGTACTGCGGGCGCACCTGGACCGGTTGCGCGGCCGGGTGGACACCGCGCGGGTGGTGGTCGAGCGGGTGTTGCGGTCGGGGGCGAGCGGTTGTCGGGCCACCGTCGGCGGGGCCGAGTGGGCGAGCGCGGTACGGCAGGTGGCGCCGGCGGCCGGGGTGTTCGGGGTCCTGGTCGAGGTGGCCGACGGCGAGGTACGTCTGGTGGCGACCGATCGCTATCGGCTGTCGGTACGTACGCTGCGCCCGATCCGGATCGAGGGCTCGGGGCAGGCGCTGGTCCGAGTGGGCGACTGACCGCACTCGGCGACTGGGCGACGCGGCACCGCGAGCTCGACCTCGAACTCGACGTCGAGCTCGACCAGACGGGCTTCCGGCTCCGCGCGGGCGAGGACGTACACGAGCCGACCACGTCCGCCGAGCCCTATCCGGCCTACCGCGACATGCTCGCCGCGTTGGCCGCCCCGAAGACCCGGGTCGTGGTGGACCGTACGGCCCTGCGGGACGCGCTGCTTGGTGCGGAGGCCGATCCGATCCGGGTACTGACCGGCGGCCCCGACGAACTCCGGGTCGACGACACCGCCCTGCCCGCGATCCGCCTGGGCCCCGCGATCCGGCTGGCCGTCGACCCGGCCACCCTGGCTCCGGCCCTGGACGCCGGGGTCGGTCCGGATGTCCTCCTCGACATCGCCGCCCCGGACGCGCCGATCCTGGTCCGCTCGGCCGACCAGGGCAGCTTCACCACGTTGGTGATGCCCGTACCGCTGCCGGCAGCCGACTGAGCGGCGCGGCTACTCGGTCGGGGCGAACGCGGTGGTCGGGTCGGGGGTGGACCAGCGCTGTACGGCGGCGGGGGCGGCGGCGGGGGCGGCGTCGGGGGCCCGGGTAGCGGCGGTACAGGGTGCCGGCCGCGTCGATCGGGAGGGTACCGGGATCCGCGTCAGTCGAGTCCGACCAGACCGGACCGGTAAGCCGCGATCACCAGGTGCACGCGGTCTCGGGCGGCCAGTTTGGCCAGTAGGTGGCCGACGTGGGCCTTGGTGGTGCCGGGGCTGATGTGCAGGCGGGCACAGATCTCCGGGTTCGACAGGCCCGCGCCGATCAGGGCCAGTACCTCGCGTTCGCGTTCGGTCACCGACGCCGGAAGCTCGAACCGGGAGGCGAATCGGGAGGCGGATCGGGTCGGGCCGGCCGCACCGCCGATCCGCGACAGTTCGGCGAATTCACGGATCAGGCTGCGCGTGACGCTCGGCGCGAGCAGCGCGTCACCGCGGGCCACCACCCGGATGCCGTCCAGGAGTTCGACCGGTCGGGTGTCCTTGAGCAGGAATCCGCTCGCGCCGCCGCGCAGCGCCGCATAGACGTATTCGTCCAGATCGAACGTGGTCAGGATGAGCACCCGGACGCCGGCCGTCTCGGGCGCGCCGGTGATCCTCGTGGTGGCCTCGATGCCGTCGATGTCCGGCATTCGAATGTCCATCAGCACCACGTCGGGGAGTTCGCGCCGGGCCAGGTCGACCGCCGCGCTCCCGGTGTCGGCCTCGCCGATCACGGTGAGGTCGGGTTCGGAGTCGACCAGGCCGCGAAAGCCCGCGCGGACCAGGTGTTGGTCGTCCGCGACCAGGACCCGGATGGTCACCGGGCCGCCACCGCGGAGCCCTCGAACGGCAGGCCCGCCGCCACCCGGAAGCCGCGCCCCGGCAACGCCTCCGCGCTGAACCAGCCGTCGTGCAGCCCGACCCGCTCACGCATGCCGATCAGGCCGTGGCCCGGGACCGGCGCGGCACAGCCGCGCCCGTCGTCGAGGACTTCGATGGCCAGCTCGTCCTCGCGGTAGTCCAGGGTGACCCGACCGGTCGAAGTCCCGGCGTGCTTGGCCACGTTCGTCAGCGCCTCCTGCACGATGCGATACGCGCACAGGTCCACGCTCGCGGACAACGGCCGCACCCGCCCGATCGCCCGCACGCTCACCCGTACCCCCGCCTGCGCCATCCGCTCGGTCAACCGGCCCAGATCGGCCAGCCCCGGCGCCGGCCGCAGCGCGTCGCCGTCGTCGGATCGAGCCCCGGGCCCCGAGGAGCCCTCGCGCAGCACCCCGAGCAACCGGCGCATCTCCACCAATGAGTCCCGACTGGTGGTCGCGATCACCGCGAGCGCGGCGCGGGCCTCGGCCGGCTGACGATCGATCACATGGTGGCCGTAGCCCGCCTGCACCGCGACCACACTCATCGTGTGCGCGACCACATCGTGCAACTCCCGTGCGATCCTCAGCCGTTCCTCGGCGACCGAGCGCTCCACCAGCAATGCGGCCCGACCCTCCTGATAGGCCCGCACCCCGGCGGCGTAGGCCCGGTTCCGGCCGACCGCGTAGCCGACCACCCAGGCGACCAGCAGGACCATCAGGCTGAACAGCGCCCCGCCGGAGGCGTATCCATACGCCCGCCCGGGCGCGTGGCCGGTCACGGCCCGCACGTACTCCCCGAGCGCCGGGACCGCGCCGATCAGCAGACACCGGACGGAGGTTCGGGGACTCTTCGTGGCGGCTACCGAGTACAGGATCAGCGCGAGCGTGACGATCACCACGCCCTCGCCCTGGCTCCATTTGCCGTCCAGTGCCATCAGCCCCGCCAGCGCCAGGGCCGCGGCGAGTCCGACGAACGGGTGCCGCCGACGCAGCACGAAGGCTACGGGCAGGACGAGGACCAACAGCCGCCACCCGGGGAGTTGTTGCGCGCCGTAGTGGGCGCCCGCCGACGTCTGTACCAATGGCAGGCACACGGTCGCCACGAGCACGTCCAGCACGATCCAGTGCCCGGGGCGCAGCCGCTTCGACAGCGGCGGACGCGGCTCGGAATGCATAAACCCGAGGGTAGCCACGCGCGGGCGTGGGCCACATCGTCCCGGCGGCCTAGGACCGAGGTCTCGGCCGGTGCGGTCGCGCGACGTGGTCGGCTCGGACCGGGGGCCGACCGTGCGGATTCGAGTCCGGACCGGGCTCCGATGCGGGTGACGGGCCACTGCCGGGATCGTCGAGACCAGGCGAAATCGACCGAGCGAAGGGCAACGACATGATCGAAGTCCAGGAACTGACCAAGAGATACGGCACTGCGGCGGCCGTGGACAATCTGACCTTCTCGGCGCTACCCGGGCGGGTGACCGGCTTCCTCGGCCCCAACGGCGCGGGCAAGTCGACCACGATGCGGATGATCCTGGCGCTGGTGGCGCCCACACACGGCACGGCCTTCGTGAACGACCGGCCGTACGCCGGGCTGCGCCGCCCGCTGCGCGAGGTGGGCACGCTGCTCGACGCCAACGCGGTGCACGGCGGGCGGTCGGCGTACGACCACCTGGCCTGGGTGGCGCGGAGCAACGGCATCGGCCGCCGTCGGGTCACCGAGGTGTTGACCACCACCGGCCTTGAGGCGGTGGCCCGCAAGCGGATCGGGCAGTTCTCCCTCGGCATGAAGCAACGCCTGGGCGTCGCCTCGGCGTTGCTCGCCGATCCGCCCGTGCTGATCTTCGACGAACCGCTCAACGGCCTGGACACCGAAGGCATCCGCTGGTTGCGCAACCTGCTCAAGTCGCTGGCGGCCGAGGGCCGGACGGTCTTCTACTCCAGTCATCTGATGAGCGAGATGGCACTGACCGCCGACCACCTGGTGGTGATCGGCCGGGGGCGGCTGATCGCCGACACGACCGTTGCCGACCTGGTCGCCTCCGGTGCCCAGGGTGACGTACTGATCCGTTCACCACAGGGCTCGGCGGCGGTGGGTCCCCTGGTCGCGTGCGGCGGCATCGTCACGGCCGAGCCCGACGGCGGATTCGCGGTGGTCGGTCTGGACCCGACCACCATCGCCGAAATCGCCCGGGCACACGGCCTGACGCTCACCGAGATCACCCCACGACACCCGTCCCTGGAAGAAGTCTTCATGCAACTGACCGAGGACAGCGTCGAATACCGCACCGACGCCCCCGCCAAGCCCGGAAGGCGGTCGTGACCATGGCCGTGCCCACGCTCGCCACGCTCCCGGATCGGGATCTGCTCGGCGCCGAATGGATCAAGTTCCGCTCGGTGCGCTCGTCGTATCTGACCGTGTTGGTGGTCGCCGGGGTGATGCTTCTCCTCGCCGGCGTGTTCTCCGACAGCCTCAAGAATTGGGACCACCTGAGCGCCATGGACCGGGCCAGGTTCGACCCGGTGCGGTCCTCACTGCAAATCGCCGTGCCGCTCGCCGAGGCGGCCTTCGGCGTACTCGGTGTCCTGGCCTTCTCGTCCGAGTACGGCACCGGCCTGATCCACGCCACGTTCGCCGCGACGCCGGCCCGCCGCCGAGTGCTGGCCGCGAAGGCGGCGATCGTCGGCGGGATCGCCCTGGTGGTGGGCCAATTCCTGGTCCTGGCCACGTTTTTGGTCGGTCAGGCCGCACTCTCCGCCAAGCGCGCCGGGGTGGGCGCGGGACTGGGCGACCCGCACGTACTGCGCGCGCTGACCGGCTGCGGACTGCTGATCGGCACGGTCGCAATGATCGGAATCGCGCTCGGCTCGATGCTCCGGTCCAGCGCGGGCGCAATCTCGGCCCTGTTCGGCCTGGTCTTCGCCGCGGACTCGGTCGGCGACATGCTGAGCACCTGGAGCGAGGAACCCGCACGCTGGGCCCTCAACAACATCTTCACCACACTGGTCCAGACCCACCGCCCACCGGAGTCGTTCCAGCCCACAGTGACCATGGCATTCGTCGAATGCGCCGTGTACATCGCGGTATTCCTCGCCCTGGCCGCCACCCTGATCACCCGCCGCGACACCTGACGGACGGCGAACGCGCGCGATTCCGGGATCTCCCAGGAATATGGGATTCCGCCGTACCGACCGCTGTCGCGAGGATGCCGGTGGGCGTGCCGACGAACTCGGAGACGCTGCCGAAGTGGCACTCATCCAACTACGGACAAGGACCAACTCCTCATGGGAATACGCCGATTGGCCGTCTCTGCGGCAGCCGTCGCAGCAACGGTACCGCTGCTCCTGGTGGCCACCGGAACGCAGGCGAACGCCGCCGTCAACGCGCCGGACCAGGCCCAGCAGACCAGCACGTGCCTCTGGTGGTACAACGTCAACGCCACCGTGGGCGGCATTCCCTTCGCCCTCACCCAGCTGAAGTCCTGCCTGAACTCGGTGCACCCGATCGTCCTCCCGCCCACCGGCCCGATCGTCCTGCCCAACACACCGATCGGCGTCGGCAACCCACTACTGCCGGTCGCCACCGGCTGACCGACCGCCAAAGCATCGCCCTGCGGGCCCCAAACCCGGGTGCCCGCAGGGCGGCATCGTCGGTGGACGCGGTCCCCGCTGCGCAGGCGGGTTCCAATTGACGGCGAAGCGCCCAAGGGCCGGGGAGATCCGTGGGCAACGCAGCGAACGCGGCGCCGGGCATCTCGACCATCGCGAACCACGCTTTCAGCTCAGTGCCCGGCACGCGCTATGAGGTCGGCCCAGGCCGCCGGGTGGACGGTGATTGTCGGGGAGTCTTCGATCTTGGTGTCTCTCACTCCGATCACGTTTCCGAAGGACGCGACCTCGACACAGTCGTTTCCCCCGGTGTAGCTGCTGGTTCGCCACTGCGGAACCCTGCTGACCATGCCGTCTCCAGTTCCACGAGCCTTTGCGCAATACGCGCGATCGACGCTTCGGCGCCGAAGGGCCACCGGGCTACCGAAGTTCCCCAACCAGGGCTGCCCAAGCCGCCGGGGCCACGGGTATCACTGGGGATTGGGAGACCTTGCTGTCCTGGATGCCCAGGGCAGGGCTGACGACCGCATTTTCGACTCAATCGTCCGTTCCGGTGTGACCGAACTTGATCCAACAAGGTTCACGCTGAACTCGATCGATCTGCGCAGCTCCTGTTGCCATCCGCTGATCGTGCTGTGGGACGCCACCTGGGACAGTGCGGATGTATGCAGGCGATCGAACGCAGTTCCGAAGTGTTCGACGTCATCGGGCCTATCAATCAGCAGCGAGCCCGCGAACTGTTCCAACCAAGCAGCGTACCGGCCTCGCTTGGGCTCTAGGAGCAAGCAGGACGCGGGTGCCGTGAATCGCGCCCCGGAGGGAGAATTTGCACTCGGATCGATGGATGTTCCGAAACGGTTCTCCCGAGGTGGTCGAGCTGATCAGCCAGGACCTCCGGATTTCCGATCGGCTGATACAGGGCCGTCTCGGCGATGATGAACCAGGCGGGTCGACCACCACGAAACAGTCGTTGTGCCCTGTCCATCCGCAGTTGTTGTCTCTCGCGGGCCTCTGCCATGGACAGGGTGGGGTCGAGCATAAGGATGATTGCAAGGGCGTAGTCCGCAGTTTGGAGCAGGCCCGGAATGAACGTGGTCTCATAGCTCCGGATGCTCGCCGTCCCGGTCTCCAGTCGCATCAATCGATGAAGGCGTTCGGGCTGCTCCGTAATCAAGCTGCGCCAAGCCTGACTCATCTGTTCTTCGGGCGCCTCGTCGAAAGCCGTGAATCCGAGAGCACTCAGCGGCTTCCCGAAGAAGTCTTCAAGCACACGGCGATAGTCCGGCGTCGGATACGGCGGATCCGTGCTCTCCCACCGCCGCACCTGGCGCACGCTCACCGCCAGGCGCATACCCATCGCGCGCGCGTGCTCCTCGAACGCGTCGGCGAAGCCGGCCTGGGAGTGCAGCCCCAGTGCGCGGCGTGCGGATACCAACTTGGCGTTGGCCCCGAGTGGTCGAGTGGACATAGCAGCGGCTCCAGTTGATCCATCCCCGACGCGCCGACCCCGGCGCTCACGCACAACGTAGCGATTCGGACACAATGGGTGCAGCCAGATGGCCGGATTTGGCTGCTCGAGCGCTTGACATCAAGTCGCCTTGAGGTTCTACGTTCGAGTCGAACGTTCCGGCCATCGGGCCGGCGCCACATACGGACGGGGTGCATCGCACATGGCGAGCTACACGGACATCGAACGCGCGTACCTGCTCGGCCAGAGTCTCGGTCGGCTCGCCACCGTCGGGCCGAACGGCGAACCCCAGGTGCGGCCCGTCGGATTTCGCCTGAACCCGGACGGCACCATCGACATCGGCGGCCCCAATCTCAGCGGCAGCCAGAAATGGCGCAACGCCGAGCGTAATCCGGCCGTCGCCTTCGTCGTGGACGACATGACGCCCGACGAGCCCGGTGCATACAAGCCCGGCTGGGGGCGCGGCGTCGAGATCCGTGGTCGCGCCGAACTGCTGCGCGATCACGAACCGCCGCTCGCCGCCGGGTTCTTCAGCCGAGAGGTGCTCCGAATCCACCCGGACCGGGTGATCGGCTGGCACCTGGAGGACCGCGCCGAGACCTGACCCGACATCCGAGCCGACACCTGAGCCGCCCCGCCGATTCACCTGTGACTGGTCGAGATCGTTGTCGCCTAAAGCGGTGCGTGTCCTGGGGTTTGCGGCAATTCTGGGTGCGTGGGCGGATCGTGATGCGGCTGCTCGGGACCGTGGTGGTCCCGGTGGCCGTGTACGTCCCCTGCCACCCGCGGGAAGAGAACAGCTCCCACGCGCACCCGAGGGGTTTGAACGGTGCCGGGTCACTCTTTCGAGTGACGGGGGAGGTTCACCACCAGGGGTGGACCGCGAGCAACGAGAGCATGCCTTCGACAGACGGTCCCATTCCCGGAATCTGGAAGGCGGGCACTCCCATGCCTGTTGATGGCCACTCGGCGGCTCCGTTCGCGCTCGACCCCGAAAGCGTTGCCACGCTGGACGCGATCCGCGAGGCGATGCTGGACCCGTCGCCGCGCCGCGTCGGCCGGCTCGACCAGTGGGGCCTGGCCGACACCTACGAGACGTACGCCGAGGTCGCCGAGTACCGCGAGACCCCGATCACCATGGCGGACGGAACCGTGATCGACGCGGCACTGAGCATGCCGCGCAACCTCGCGCCGAGCCAGACCTGTCCCGTGGTCGTCATGCCCGCCCCGCTGATCCCGATCGGCCGCCTGGCCTACCTCGGCATGTTCCCGCGCCTGGCGCTCGGCGGCTACGCCGTCCTGGCCTACAGCCAGCGGGGCCTGGCCGGCTCCGGCGGCGAAATCCACGTCGCCGGGCCGCAGGACGTCGCGGACGGCATCGAGATCCTCACCTGGCTGACCGGACAGGACGGCATCGATGCGGAGCGGATCGGTTGCTTCGGCGCGTCCTACGGCGCCGGGACGAGCCTGCTGCTGGCCGCGAAGGACAGCCGGGTCAAGGCCGTGGCCGGCGCCAGCGCCTGGGGAGACCTGTTCGCCTCCCTGTACGAGAACGACACCCGGCACACCGCGGCGTTCGAGGCGCTCGTCGCCCTGTTCGGCGAGGACCGCTGCTCCAAGGAGTTCCGCGGGGTCATCGAGAAGATCCGCAACAACACCATCGACGACGAGGTGAGGGAGTTCGCCCGGGTCCGCTCGCCGAAGCAGTACCTGAAGGCGTACAACGACAACAACCTGCCGGTCCTGATGACCACGTACTGGCACGAGACGATCTTCTCGGTGCCCGCCGTCGTCGACTTCTTCAAGGACCTCCGCAGCCCCAAGTCGCTGCTCGTCCAGGTCGGCGACCACGGCAACGGCGAACTCCCGGGCCTCCTGGGGCTGATCGCCAAGCCGACCGAGATGGCCTACCGCTGGCTGGACCACTACCTCGGCGGCTCGGCCGGCAGCGGGGCGCAGCCGCAGTTCGGGGTCCGCTCGGAGTACATGCACAACCTCCTGTCCGAACTGTCCCACGACAGCTGGGAGAAGTACGTCCTGCCCCGCAAGCGGTTCCACCTCGGCGCCGCGGCCTCCGGCAAGGCCGACGCACCGATGGCCGAGGGGCAGCCGCAGTCGGGCTGGACCCGTTCCCTCGACGCCACGGGCGAGAGCACCGAGGCCGTCGTCGCCCCACAGCTCGTCAAGACGGGCCTGGCCGAGCGCACCGGCCGGCCCCACACCTACAAGACCACCGCCATCGACCGCGACCTCGCCGCGGTCTGGACCACGGCGCCGCTGGAGCAGCCGATGCGCGTCCAGGGCGAGCTGGAGCTGCGGGTCACCGTCAAGCCGCAGGCGGCGGGGGACGCCTCGATCGTCGCCTACCTGATGGACTTCGACCCGGCGACCGGCAACGCCCGCATCATCACCCACGCCCCGTACACCCTCACCGGCCGACCTGTCGGTCAGGCCACCACGGTGACCTTCCCCCTCCAGCCCGCCCACTACGTGCTGGCCAAGGGCCGTCAGCTCCAGCTGATCATCGACTCCCACGACCCGTTCTTCTCCGACGCCAACACCACCCCGTCCACCATCGAGCTCTCATCCCCGAAGAACACCGAGGCATACCTCGACATCCCCCTCGCCCCCCTGCCCTGACGGCAGCACCCCGCAAAGCCCCACAACCGAACCCCGGTCCGGTCCGCCGACGAGCGGACCGGACCGGTCGCTCCCACCCCATCACCCGACCGACACCGCCCACCTCCACCGGCGATGTCGGTCCGCGTGCCTAACCTGGCCCAATGAACGTTCGCCGCGTCGTACCCAGCGTCTCCGCCACCGAGCTCGGCCCCAATCGGGACTTCTACCAGGACTTCCTCGGCTTCGAGCCGGCCATGGACGAGCCCGGCTTCCTGATGTTCCGCTCGCCGAGCAACCCCACCGCGCAGCTGATCGTGGTGACCGACGAGTGCGACTGGGACGCCCAGTCCGGCCGTACGGCGATGTCCATCGAGGTCGAGGACGTCGACGTGGCCTACGCGCAGGCCCGCGAGCGGGGCTACGAGATCGTGTACCCGATCACCGACGAGCCCTGGGGCGTACGGCGCTTCTTCGTCCGCGACCCGAACGGCAAGGTGCTCAACATCAACATGCACATCGCCGACGCCCCCGCCTGAGCCCGTCCGAGGCCACCCGGCAAACCCCTCACCGCACGCTGATCGACGCCCCGAGCGCGTGGCCGCCGAAGCCGTCGTCCGCATGTTGCGCGGCCCACCAGTCGACCATGCGCTCGGGCGTCATCGTGGCCCAGTCCGGGGTGTCCTCGACCATCGCGTAGCCCATCGCCCGCGCGACCCGGACCAGGTCCGCGCCCGCCGGGTAACGATCGGCCTGGTAGCGCGCCAGCACCTCGTCCCACGAGCCCGCCGGCCCCACCGCCCGGCACGCCGTCTCGAACGCCACCGCGTCCTGGATCCCCTTGACCGCACCACTGGCCACATGCGGCCGGGCGATCGCCGCCGCGTCCCCGGCCACCAGGGTGCGTCCACTCGTATACGCGTCCACGACCAGGTCGTTGATCGGCTGGATCAACGTCTCGCTCTCCGGTGTGCCGGTCACCAAGTCGGCCCAGAACGGCGGAAAGTACTTGCGAGCCAGCGCCAACAACGCCGGTCGCGCATCGGCCAGGCCACCCACCGAGCTGTAGAACCCCCACGACAGCCGGTCCTCATCACCGTCGGCGCCGGGTATTCGATACATCACGCCCTGCCCGTTCGGGACGCAGATCGAGATCAGATCGTCCATCGGCTCGTGCTCCCACCGGCAACTCCCGCGCCACATCGCGTAGCCCGAGTACTGCGGCCGAATCGTGGGAAACACCGCGGCCCGCACCGCGGACCCGTAGCCGTCCGCACCCACCACCACGTCGTAATGCTCACGCGTGCCGTCCGGGAGCCCGATCTCCCCGTCCGGACCGACCGTGACCGGCGTACCACCGCGATAGTCCACCTCGGCCGGGACCCGACGGCGCAGGCCCTGCCACAACTGGCCCCAGTTGTACATACGAAACGCGGCCGGCTGGTCCCAGACCAACCGTCCCCGCGCCGAATCGCCGTCGTCCAGAAGCCACTTGCGCCCCACCACGTTCCGCCACGGCGTGGTGTCGTCCAGGTATCCGGCGGCCACCAACTCGGCGTAGCGATCCACGTGCAGCGCGATCCCCACACCCCGATCGGCGAGTTCGCCCGTGGTCCGCTCGTACACGGTGACCTCGGCCCCACCCCGCGCCGCCGCCACCGCGAACGCACAGCCCGTGATACTCCCGCCGACCACCGCGACCCGCCCTACCGGCATGCCCATCTCCCTTGACTCGCATCCGACTTCGCACAGCCACCCGGACCACCAACCATCCGAGAGGACCCTACGGGATGCCTCGCGCCACCCGACCCACACCCACAACACCCCGGCGTGGCCACGTGGTTCGCCCACGTTCGCGCCTTCAGGGCAGCCTGTCCGCCGCCTGCGAAGCCCCTCCGGGCAGGTGCATGGTCATCCGGACCACCACGCCCTCCGGGCATTCGGCCACCTCGACCTCGTCACACAGGGCTCGGGCGAGCCACAGGCCGCGGCCCGGGGTCTCGTGTTTGTCGGTCAGGCGGGGGAAGGCACGGCGGCGGCAGCCGGTGGGATTGTCGCCGGCCACGTGGATCTCGCAGACCACCCGCCCCGCCCGGGGGACGCAGCGCAGCAGCGCGGGTCGGGAGCCGGCGCCGACCGCGCATGCGGCGATCTCGTGTACCGCCAGGACCAGGCAGTCGGGGCGGTCGCCGCCGAGGCCGACCGCGTCGGCATGGCGCCGCACCACGGCGCGGACCAGGCACAGGTCCGAGGCGCCGAACGGCAGTACCTCCACCGGACCACCGCCGGTACGCGGGCGGGCGTGGTCATGGTTCGGGCCGATCACCGCGCTCCCCCACTACGCTCCCCGAACGGTCGGTCCTCGGCCACGATCAGGCCACCCGCGCCGGTCCAGCCGAGCAGGTCGACCACCCGGCGCAGGGCCGGTCCCGCGGCGCGCAGGACCAGTCGCCGGTCCGGGCCGAGTCAGCCAAATCCAGCCCTGGCAAGCCAAATCCAGCCCGGCCGGCGTTTGAGGCCAAGTAGCCGGGCCGGCACTTGAGGCCACCCAGGCCGGAGGCCGGGTCAATCCCGCCCACCCGAGCGCCCTACGCCACCTCGGCGAACCGCGCCGCCGCGACCAACTGCGGATCACCGCTGCGCAGCGCGTCCTCGACCAGGGCAGCGGCCAGCGCCGGATCCCGTTGCCGCACCGCGAGGTACGGCAACGAGCGCAGCACGGCCCGGCGTTCGTGCGCGTCGCCACGCCAGTACAGGGTGCGCAGATGCGCGGACAGATCACACTCGGGCGTACGCACGGCCAATTCGGCCAGGGCCAGGACGCGCGCGGCGTCATCACAGGTCCAGCCCGGCAACCCGAGCAGCGGGGCCCGACCACACGCCCGCCCGGCGGCGGCGAACGCGGCGAAGTCGGCGAAGCTGGGCCAGTCCTGGCTACCCGGTTTGGCGGAGGCGGTGAACGCACTTCGCAGAGTTGCGATCGGCGGGTGGGGCATGGGCGGATCCTCCCGATGGCCGGTGATGCGGACTACGCACCTGTGGCTGTGCGTTCCCCATCCGGGAAGCCCCCCAATCGGCGAATTCACCTCCACCCGCGACCACACCACACCGGACCCCGCCGACCACGCCCCACGCCCGGCCGGAGCACCCCGCCTCGACCGCACGTTCGACGTCGGCTCCACCACCCGGCCCCACTCCCGAGCAGGGCTCCCACCTCGGCTCACCCCCACTCCACCCTCCACTCCACCCCCACTCCACTCGCACTCCGGTGACTCCCCGCGCTCGACTCGGTGCACGCGGCGCGCATGCGGCGCAGTCTTGACCTTCAGCGAACCGTTCGCGAACCCTTAGTGGGCTGACGTGGGCGTTCGCGAGATCTACGGTTGGTTCATGGTCCGTGAACCGCTCGTCGAGGTCAGTGTCGTGATCGCCGCGCCCGCCGAGGCCGTCTGGCACGCCCTCGTCGATCCGGACACCCGCGCCCTGTGGTGGAGCTACCTGGACCTGGACGCACGCGTGAACGGCCGGCTCTCCGAACCCTGGAGCGGCGCCAACGGCGAGGCCCGGCTGACCACCGGTCGGGTCGAGGCGATCGACCCGTGCCGCCTGCTGCGCTTCAACTGGGCCGACGACGACTGGGCCGTATCCACGACGGTGACCATCGAACTGTCCAGAGCCCGCCCCGGCACCCAACTCCGAGTCCGCGAAACCGGCTGGAACCGCCTCCCCGACGGCGCCAACCTGGCCGCCGCCCACCGCGACGGCTGGGGCGCCCATGTCGAAGACCTCCGCCGCTTCACCGAAGCCACCGGCGGCCCCCGCTGAACCCCTACCCCGGCGCCACCACGACTTCCACCATCACGGCCCGCCCATCAGGGTCCGTCAATCGATGCCGACCGACCGCCAACGGCGAGCTCGTCAACACGAGGCCAAGGCGCAGATATCCGGTGGTGGTCCGATCCGAGCGAGCCGGATACAGCTCGAGCACCGTGCCGTTGTCGAGCGTCGCCGCGTAGTGCTCGGGGCCACCCCCGTGCCGCTCGAACACCACCTCCAAGCCCAGCGACGCGTAGAACTCACGGCACGCGTCGAGCCGCAGCGTATAAAGAACGATCAAGCCCAGCCCAGGCGACACAACGCGAGTCAACCACGCCGGGCGCGCCGCCGTAACCTCCGCCCGTCCCCACCAACTGTGGCCACCGGTGGTTGACGAAAGCGTGGGCGGTAGTGTGGTCCGCGCCGCTCGGAGGACGAACGGCGGAGCGGGTCGTTCCCGGTTCGGGTCACCGGCGCGGCCGGGGGTGCGAACGGGCGGCGGCACCCCGCGGCTGCATCACCTTTGGGAGTCATCGTGTTGAACGCCCTCGGCACCTTCGCCGAACTCACCCCTTTCCTCGCGGTCGCGGTCGGCTTCACATTCGTGATCCGAGGCATCCTGCGCGCGGACCGGCGCGAGCGCGAGCACTACGCGAAGAAGGACGCCGAAGCCCAGGCACACTCGTCCTGACCCACACTTCGGACCACGCCGGCCACATACCTACCGACCGCAACGGCCGCCGGGTCTCCCCCGACTCGACGGCCACGCCGTCGCGCTACCGCCCGGGTCGGGCCGCACCCGCCCCGTTCTCCTTCTCCATCGGCTCGGCTCAGCTCCCGAAGGTCCACCGCCGCGCCCGCCGCCGGCGGCACGATGTCGACCCGCGTACGCCGCTCGCGATAGTCGACCGTGCCGCCCACGCCACCGACCCGCGTCGACGTCGGCGTACACACCGTCAACCGAACCGTGAGCTCGGTCCCGGGTCCCGGCGTCCAGGGGCATCCCACCACCGGCCCCCGCGCCCCCTCAGGCGATCCACACCAGGTTGATCACGCTCACCATCACCCGTTTCTCCTGCACGATGTACGTCGCGAACCCATGCGCCGCGAACGCCGCCTCCAGGGTGTCCCGCAGTCCGCCGCTCATCCGCGCGCCAACGGCCCACGGATCGTGCCGCAGCCGCCGCTCCAACTCCCCCCAGGCCCGACGCGCGGCGGCCGGCAGAGTACGCCGGATCGCCTCCGCCTCGACGTGGTACTCGACGCCGTAGTTCACCGCTGCGCCCGGAACGGATGGATCACGAGGTGCGGTCATACGCTCAAGCCTCGCACCACCCACCCCGTACGCCGGCTGCGGACACCGAAATTCCCCAGGCCCGCACCCGAGCCCACTCGCCCTCCCGCTCGCTCTCCCGCTCCCCCTCCCGTTCCCTCCGGGTCGCCCTCCCGATCACCCGGTCCACTCACCGCTCCGCCTACGCCACGCCGTCCGCAACGCCGCCAACTCCCGCCGAGGGAACGGCCGTCGCCAGTCCGCGTACCACCCGTCCTCGCCGAGATCGGCGGCCACCCGGTCGAACCCGCGCAGCACACTCCGCGCGAGCACCTCGATCGGATGGCGCGCCTCCCACAACACATCGCCGGGCCGATTGCGCGCGCTCGTGTCGGCATACGCGACGATCCGGATGTCGACCGCGTCGCCGTCCGGACTCAAGTGCCATAGATAGCCGTTGGGTTCGGCCTCGAACAGCACCTTGTGGTCACCCGGCTCGCCCAGCGCAAGCGCGGTCACCGCACTGATCAATTCCTCGGGCGCGGGCGTGAGATGGGAGACGATCAACTGCGCCTCCGAAACCGTGTCGGCAATGGTGCAGTCGGCCCAACCGGCGCCGGATGGAGTCCATGTGAACCACAGGGATGCCTTCATTCCGGTCATGCTGCCGGCCCCTCGGGGATCCGGACCATATCCCGCCCGAAGGGCCCGTTTCACGTATCCCCGACCCCCGGCCCGCCCCGAATCCGCACGTCCAACACGGCCGCCGCCCCCACCCGCCCGTCCCGAACCGCCTCGGCGCGCACCGCCGCGTGATACAGCCCCGCCACCGGCCCGAACTCGCGCGGAACCCGATACCGAACCGTCCACACCACCTCGGCCCCCGGCGAAATCGGCGCCCCGGGTTCCGGCTCGATCACCGCGACCCGCTCCGCGTCGAACACCCGAACCCGAAACCGCTCCGCCACACCCCCACAGTTGCGCACCACCAAGCGAGCCTCGACCACCTCCCCCGGCTCGACCACCACCCGAGCCCGCTCGAACCCGACCTGCACGGCAAGCCCCGGCGCCCCCACCGCCTGCCCACCCAAATCGGCCCCACAACGCGGCCCTTCGCAATACCCGTACCGCTCATCCGAAACCGGCGCTCCACAAAGCCGGCAACACCCCAACACACCCATACCAACCCCCGAAGGCAACTTCCCCATCCCCAAGGACGCCCAACCGACAGCCCCCGTTGCGCCCACACCCCAAACCTTCCCTTCCCCCCAACCCCAACCTCCACTAACGTGCCGCCACGCCCCTCACCAGCCGACACCACAACCAACCCCCAAAGCTCACCGCCCCCGTCCGACGCTTGCCGACAGCCGTCCGTAACCCACACCAACCGCAGCCCGAAACCCCAACCCTCGGACCACAGTTCAGCCCGTCCGGCGCTTGAGGACAGCCGTCCGCAGGACGCACCAACCGCACCAACCGAACCCCGAACGACCGACCCGCGAACCACTCCCCAGCCCGTCCGCCGGTTGAGGACAAACGAGCCGTCCGCAGGACCCCCGAACCCGCACAACCATTCGCACGGAGACCCAAATGGCACCGCTCACCGACGCCAAGATCGTCGTCACCGGCGCAACCGGCCAAGTCGCCGAACCCGTCGCCAAGATCCTCGCCCGGCACAACGACGTATACGCCGCAGCCCGCTTCCAGGACGACGAGGCCCGAGAGCGCCTGGAAGCCGCCGGCGTGACCTGCGTCAAGATCGACCTCGCCGCCGGAGACGTGGCCGCGCTACCCGCCGACGCCGACTACGTACTCAACTTCGCCGTCGCCAAAAACGGCGACTGGCCCCTCGACCTCGACGCAAACGCGGGCGGCGTACTGTCCCTGATGGAGCATCACCAATCCGCCCGCGCCTTCCTGCACTGCTCCTCCACGGCCGTCTACCGGCCCGCGGGGCACCAGGAGCTGGCGGAATCCGCCGCTCTCGGCGACAACCACGGCGTCTGGTCGTTCCTGGAGACGTACAGCATCTGCAAGATCGCCGCCGAGGCCGCCGCCCGCTGGGGCGCCCGCCGATTCGCCCTGCCCACCACGATCGCGCGCCTGTCCGTGCCCTATGGCGACAACGGCGGCTGGCCGGCCATCCACCTGGAGATGATGCTCGGCGGCGCACCGATCGACGTACACACCAACACACCGAGCGTCTACCACCCGATCCACGTCGACGACATCGTGCACACCCTCCCCGCGCTGTTCGCCGCCGCCACCCCCGAGGTGACCACCGTCAACTGGGGCGGCAGCGACCCGGTGAGCATCGAGGAGTGGTGCGCCTACCTGGCCGAACTCACCGGCGCCACCGCCGAGTTCAACCCCACCGAGGCCACCATCGAGTCGGTCGCGCTGGACCTGACCCGGATGCACGAGATCACCGGTCGCACCACCGTCCACTGGCAGGACGGCATGCGCCGAATGGTCGAAGCCCTGCACCCGGAACTACTCGCCTAACCCGACACCACACGGCCACCATCCGCATCCACCCCACCACCGGCGAACGCATGCTCGGTGACCGGCCCGAGTACCGCGAACCCCAACTTCCGGTACACGGGCTCCCCCACCGCCGAAGCCTGCAACACCGCCACGGGATGCCCCGCGTCCACCGCCGTATCCAACGCCGCCCGAGTCAGCGCCGCGCCATACCCACGCCGCCGATCCGTGGCGAGCGTCGCGATGTTGTACACCCCCGCCACCCCCGCGTGCAGGAACACCTCGGCCGTGGCCACCGGCCGATCCCCCTCGTACCCCACCAGGTACCGCGCCGCAGACCCGAGCGCGGCCTCGGCCGTCAGCTCGGCGAACCGCACCACGTCGCGCGCGGACGGCGTCCACAACGTCGCCAACACCCCCGCGAAATCGAGCAACCCGCCCCGCGTACACACCGGTTCGATCCGCAACCCACTCGGCATCCCACCCGGCACCGCACCCGGCATCCCACCCGGCACCGCACCCGCCGCCGACCCGGTCCGATCCCACCGCGTCCACATCGCGACCTCGGACTCGTTGACCGGCAGCCCCCGCGCCACCAACCGCTCGGCCAGATCCGCCGGCCGCGACCCCTGGGTGACCCACCACGAGAACGGCCGCCCGGTGGCCGCGATCCGCCGAATCGTCCGCTCGACGACCGGCCCCGCCGTCTCGGCGGTCAACCGCGCGCCCGCGACGATGTTGTACGAGTCGTGCGCCAACCCGCTGTCCGCGACGGTCACCGCATCGTCCTCGTCCACCCGCATCCCCGGCGTGACCCGATGCAGGTGGCACGCGTGTTCGGCGAGGTTCCGGTCCATGGCGTCGGTCAACTCAAGCATCCGTCCATTGTGACCACCCCGCCCACTCACCCCACTCACCCCCCCAGCCCACCCAATCCACCCGACCCACGCGGCCCATGTGCCGCCGAAGGCACAGGCGTTCCGGTCCCGAAGGGCAAACGTGCCGAACCCGTGACCGGGCGCCGGCACACTCGGCCGGGTGACCGAATCGCCTGACACCCCGTCGCGTACCGAGGATCCCGCCTGGCACTCCGTCCGCTGCCTGTTCCACCATCAGCCGGACGTCTACGAGGAACGCATCACCCTCTGGCGGGCGGCCGACTTCGCCGAGGCCATCGCCCTCGCCGAGGCGGACGCGCTCGAATACGCACGCGATGTCGACGACGCCGAATACCTCGGCCTCGCCCAGGCGTTCCGGCTGTTCGACGCCCACATAGAACACGGCATGGAGGTCTTCTCGTTGGCCCGCGACAGCCCGCTCGAACCGACCGAATACCTCGACGCGTTCTTCGACACGGGCACCGAACGACAGCGCCGGATCATGGCCGACCCCGACCCGCCGAACGCCACCCGCTGAGCGCCCCGCCGCACCCCGCACCACCCGCCACATCCGGCGCAGCACGTGGCCGCGCGGCCACGCCCGGTGTTCACCCTCGCCCGCTCGGGTTCACAAGGTCGGCTTCACCCGGGACCATGGAGGGCAACTGCCCTATATGGATGGATAGGTAGGTAGGGAGGAGCACCATGGACGGACTCGTCGTACTCGCCGTGTCCGCGTGTCTGCTCGGCCTGACCGTGCTCCTGGTGGTGCGCGCACTCGGCCGACGCGACCTCAGCACCGCGCCCCGGGATCTGCTGCGCGAGGATCGGCTCGCCGACCTCGAGGAAGCCGAATGGCCCCCGCAGCCCGAACCGCCCCGGCAGCCCGACGACACCACCCCGAATCCGCGCCGCCGCTGACCGGCACCGCGCCGACGACGTACCCACCCGGACAACATCAAGCACCCATCCGGCATCCGGATACGCACCATCACAACCCGCGCAAGCCACACCCGCGGCCACCCCACGCCGGCCGGCCCAACACCCACAGCCCCACAGACCCACAGACCCACTACGGAACCTCCGGCAACCCCTCCCCCCGCCCCACCCCAGGCCCCATCGACCCCTCCACCACATCCTCCGCATCCTCCGCATCCACGCCATCGGCCACTTCCACGGCCTTCACCACCTCGGCCACTTCAGCCACCCCACCCACATCCCCCACATCCCCCACATCCCCCACATCCCCCACATCCCCCATGGCTCGCATCCCCCGCATCCCGTGCGCCTCCGGCGCCCCCCGCGCCTCCACATCCGCCGCCACCACCATCGCCCGAGCCCGGTCGATCCGCCGATGCCACCGAGCCACCCCGGGATCCGTCTCCGGATCCGCCGATCGCGCCAGCGCGACCCCATAGCCCAACTGGGCCCGCTGCAACCGGCTCTGCGCCCGAGCCGCCTTGCGCCCGTGTGCCCGCCGAGCCGCCTCGACCGCCTCCTTCCGGGTCTTGTTCGAGGCCAGCGCCGCCAACTCCCGCAGCGGCAACAGCTCCGGCTCGTCGCCCACCGCGCGCGCGAACCAGCGGTACTCCTCCCGCGCCGCGAGCCGGTAGACGTAGCTCGCGATCGCCAGCACCACCAACCCGTTGAGCACGATCTGCACGATGGTCAGGTACCAGTCGGTACGCCCCAGAACGATCTCCAACAGCGGCGAGTTGTTCACGAAGTGCAAGCCCCAGGCCACCACGTACAGCGCCACCGCCACCGCGACCCGCACCACCATCGGCCGGCGTACCCCGACCAACAGGTACACCGCACCCGCTCCCGTCATCGCGGTGAACGCGGCGTGGCTCCACAGCCCGTTGACGATCGCCCGGACGAAGAAGCTGGCCACGATCCCGGAGGTCCAGGTCTCGCCGGACTGGATCGCCGCGTTCAGCCCGTACATCACGTTCTCGACCACCTGGAAGCCCAGGCCGACCAGTGCACCGATGACGAAGCCGTCGAGCACGTTCTCGAAGACCCGCCGGTTGATCAGGATCAGTACCACGACGCCGAGCAGCTTGAGCGTCTCCTCGACCACCGGTGCCGAGACCGAGGCGCCCCAGTCGGTGGAGAACTCCGGGTCCACCTTGGCCAGGTAGCTGAGCAGGTTGTCGTTGGCCACGACGGCGAACCCGGTGGCCACCACGCCGCCCCAGACCACCGCCGCGATGCAGAACGACAGCGGCTCGCGCTCGAACAGTTCGAGGTGGGTGATCACCGCGAGCGCCGGGATCAACCACAGCGTATGGATCACCACACTCAGCACCAGCGCGCCCGACGGGGCGGCCGACGACAGCCGAACGAAGTTCGGCACCACGCTCGCGGCCCCGAGCACCAGCGCCATCGGGTAGAACCAAAATGCCGCACGCGCCGGCTGCACGATGCCGCCCGCGTCCCGGCGCCCCCGGCGGTCGGTCAACGGCGCCACGCTCACGAGGGGACCACCTCCACCGAGTCCAGCATCCGCGCCACGTCGTCGGCCACCGCCGCGGTCAGCGGCGCGCTGTGCCGGGCAGTGAGCGAGACGCCCAGACCTTGACCGCCGGCGACCAGCACGGTGAGCGTGCCGGAAACGGTGCTCCCGGTGATCGACGTGACCAGCCCGGTCAGGCCGCGCGCGGTGGTCACCGGGGCCGGGTCGCTGCCGATCCGGCCGCGTCCGGTCGCCTCGTAGCGCCGCGCCGCCGCCTTGAGCGCCCCCGCCGCCGAGGACTGCCGGCCCAGCGGGGTCAGCCGATACTTCGTCGCGCCCTTGACCAGCACGCTGACCATGTCCGCCGAGGACGCGCCCCGGTCGATCTGCCAGCCGGGGGCCGGGTGGTACCGGAAGGCGCCCAGCGTGACCACCTGGCCGGCGGTCACCGGCGCGGCGCCGACGACGGAGTGGTTGAGCAGGTACGGGACGACGATCAGCACCAGCATCACGGCAGCCACCACGACGGTCGCGCGCAGCCCGTGCGGTCGCGGGAGCGCACGCGGACGCGCGCCCCGTCCCGGCCGGGCGGCGGACGGTGGCGGAACGGGGGCGGTGAGCGACAAGCGCGACTCCTGTCTGCGGGGAAGCCTGCAAAGCCTGCAAGCCGGCGGAAAGCTACGGAAGCCTGCGGAACCTGGCGAAACCCGCGCAGGAAGGCGTCTCGGCCGGTACCCTCCGCACTCCGGAATGTCACTCCACGTTCGCCCACACGAGTGAAGCCATCACGGTAAAATCACGAAAACGCTGTTTACGTCCCACCGATCGATGGACGGCTGTTACAGAGCCGTCGAGTGACCGCTTCACCGCCCGGTTAAGGTCGTTTTTGTCAACAGCACCCTCTGACGCCTGCCGGAGCCCTTCCCTTGAACCCCCTTTCCGCACGTCGTCGTGCGACGGCGATGCTCGGTGCCGTACTGCTCGCGGTAACCGCGGTCGCGTGCGGCTCGTCCGGCGACTCGTCGACCGATCACGCCAAGAGCACGACCGGGCCGAACCAACCCGGCGGGCAATCGACGACCCCGCCGGGCAAGTCCGCCGCGCCGACCAAGGTCGCCATGCCGACCGGCCCCGCGACGAACTTCACGACCGCCACGACCACCCCGGTCGGGCCGATCATGATGACCACGTACACCGGCCCCAAGTCCGGGGTCACCGGCAAGGTGTGGGTGTGGCTGCCGCCCGAGTACAACGACCCGAAGTACGCGAAGCACGGCTTCCCGGTACTCACGCTGTACGCGGGCGGCCAGAGCAACGGCTACAACACCTGGACCGACAACCAGTTGCCGATCCAGGCGATGAACACCCAAGAGGTCAAGGCGGGCAAGAGCCACCCCTTCATCATGGTGATGCCCGTACAGAACCTGGAGAAGGACGAGAAGCGCAGCCTCGAGTGCAGTGACATCCCGGGCCAGCCGAAGATGGGCACTTGGATGTCACAGGACATCCCCGATCTGGTCAAGGCCAACTTCCGCACCCTGCGTGATCCCGCCGGCTGGGGTCTGATGGGCGCGTCGACCGGCGCGTTCTGCAGCGTCAAGCTGGCCCTGCAACACCCCGACCAGTTCAAGGTCGCGGTGCCGATCGACGGCTACTTCAACCCCGACAGCCCGCTGTGGAAGGGTCACGAGGCCGATCGACTGGCCAACAGCCCGGACCAGTTGATCGGGGCGGGCAAGGCCGACATCGACATCTACGCGACCGCGGGCGGCGGCGATGCGGCCGAGGTCAAGCTGGTCAAGGCCTTCGTCGCGAAGGCGGCGCCACCCGTGAAGATCGAGTACTACGAGCAGCCCGGCGGGAAGCATCTCACTTCGCATTTCAAGAAGATGACGCCAGACCTGCTCGGCTGGCTCGGCCGGCACATGTCCCCACCCACCGCCGACTGACCGTGTCCGGACCGTCGCTGAATCACCCTGGAAGACCACAGTGAGCCTGACCGGTACTCCCTTCTACATAACGACCATCGTGCTCGCGATAGCAGCCCTGGTGCTGGCCCTGGCGGTCTGGAATCGGATCCCCGGTCCCAACCCGGTCAAGATCATCGCCCGGCTGTTCTTGCTGGTCACCTGCCAGGCGACGGCCATCATGATGGTCTTCGTGATGGTCAACAACGCGAACAGCCTCTACGACACCTGGGACGACTTCCTGGGCACCGGCGGCAGCCACGTGGTCGAGGCCCGCGAGCCGGCCCCGCCGCCCGCGCCCGAGCAGAAGATACTCAGCAAGTTCGAGCCGGCCTCCGACAGCAAGATGGGCGAAGGCGTCCAGGAGACCAGCCTCAAGGGCGCGCAGTCGGGCATCGAGGCCGAGGTCTACGTGTGGCTGCCGCCGCAGTACAAGGACCCGGCGTTCGCGGACAAGAAGTTCCCGGTCGTCGAACTGCTGCCCGGCTACCCCGGCTCGGCCAAGGCCTGGTTCGGCACGCTGGACGTCAACGGCCAGCTCAAGGGCATGATGACCAAGGGCGAGGTGCAGCCGTTCATCCTGGTCTCGCCGCGCACCAAGCTGCTCGCGGGCAACGAGGACACCGGCTGCGCGGACGTGCCGGGCAAGGCCAACGCGGACACCTGGATCTCCGGCGACGTACGCCGCATGGTGATCGACAACTTCCGGGCCGAGTCCGACCCCAAGCACTGGGCGATCGCGGGCTACTCGGCCGGCGCCCACTGCGCGACGCGGATGGCCCTGCTCCACCCCGACCGCTACAGCGCCGGGGTGAGCCTCTCCGGCTACAACGACCCCAAGGGCGAGTCCGACTCGGTCACTGCCAAGGACCCCGCTCTCCGCGTGGCCTCCAACCCGCTCACCATCCTCAAGAACGCCCAGCAGCCCCCCAAGGTCTCGCTGTACATGGCGGGCGAAAAGGGCGACGGCTACGGCGACGCCCAGGCGCTCAAGACCGCCGCCAAGCCCCCCACGGCCGTCACAGTCGCCGAAATCGCCGGCGGCGGCCACGGCACCGACGTCTGGCGCGGAATGGTCCCCAACGTCTTCCGCTGGCTGACCAAAACAATGGTCTGACCCACCCCCAAGGTGCCGGCCGAGCCACCCCCACAGCCCGGCCGGCACCCAACACCCCCCGTCCCAGCCAACCTTCGAGACCACTCAAGCCACCCGGCACACGGACCCAAGCAACACCGGGGCCAAGCCGAAGACCCAACAAACGGCCCAGCCGGCACTCGAGGCCACTCAGCCGGGCCGGCACTCGAGGCCACTCAGCCGGGCCGGCACTCGAGGCCACTCAGCCGGGCCAGTGCTCGAGGCCATTGAGCCCGGCCGACGCTTGAGGCCATTCAGCCCAGCCGGCGCTTGAGGCCACTCAGCCCGGCCGGCGCTTGAGGCCACTCAGCCCGGCCGGCGCTTGAGGCCAACCAAACTCAGCCAACGCCCAAGCCCCGCCGGAAACCAAATCAGCCCGGCCGGCGCTTGAGGCCAAATAGCCCGGCCGACAAGTGAGGCCACCCCAGCCCGGCCCGCGCTTGAGGCCAAGAAGCCCGGCCGGCAAGTGAGGCCAAAACCCCAAAGCTCACGTGCGTCCCGCCACCAACCCCGCAACCGCACAAACATGCTCCCGGGCCAACCCCACAAGCACCGAGTGCAACTCCAAAAACACCTTCCGCGCCTCGACCGCATTCCAATCGGCCGGCAACAACTCCGCAGGCAACCCCGGATCCAAATACGGCAACCGCCGCCACTGGGTGAGCATCGGCACATAGGTCCGAAACGCCTCACCCGGATCCACCCCGGCCCGCCCCACCAACGAGGCCGCCGCAGCCCCATACTCATCCGTGAACAGCGCGTACTGCTCCTCGATCGCCTCGAAGTCCCACCACTCCCCGACCGCCTCGCCGAGCCGCCGCCCACTCGCCGCAGCCCCGGTGAACAGGTGCACGTAGTCCGCGAGTTCGACCCGAACCAAGGTCCGCCGGGCGTCCTCCAACAACCGGGCCGGCGCGATCCAGACCCCCGGCGACACGTTCCCGAAGCCCAGCCACGTCAATCGCGACCGCAGCTGATGCCGATGCGCCCGCTCCGACTCGGGCACCGAGAAGATCGCGAGCACCCACCCGTCCGCCAGCCGAGCCGGCTCCAGGTTGCCGAAGATCCGCCGATCACCCTCGTCGAAGATCGACTCCATCGCCGGACTGAGCCGATACCCGGTCCCGTCCCGCCGCTCCTGGGTGAGTGTGCCCCGCTTCTTCAGCCGCGAGATGGCCGACCGCACCGCAGGCGCGTCCACGCCGAGTTCGCCCATCAGCACGATCAGGTCGGCAATCGAGATCCACCCGCCAAGCCCCCGGACGAATGCCCCGTACACGGTGTTGATCAAGGAGCTGGGCCGAGCCGTCGCACTCTCCGCCATGGTCGCCTTCCTCGCGGAGTCTGGTACGCCGGCGATCCTATCCGGGCACCGGCCGCGCACCCGCGACCGGCGTACCCTGCGCCGCCCACCGCCGCAGCTCCCCGCGCCGCAACCTGCCGGTACTGGTCCGCGGCAACTCACCCACGAACTCGACCACCCGCGGGTACTTGTACGGCGCCATCGTCCGCTTCACGAACTCCTGCGACGCCCGCGCGGTCGCCTCGCCCGCGCCACCCCCCGGATGCAGTACGACATACGCCTTGACGACCATCCCGCGCCGTTCGTCGGCCACCCCGACCACGCCACACTCGGCGACATCCGGATGGGTACCCAACACCCCCTCCACCTCCGGCCCGGCGATGTTGTACCCCGACGAAACGATCCGATCACGCCCTTACCCGTCACCCCCTCACCCGGCGCCCCCGTCCACCACCAGCACCGTGCCGCGACCGATCGCGCACACCAGCTCGCCCCCGTCCTCGGCAACCATGATCAACTCGCAATCGCACACCGCCTGCCGCCGCCCCGCATGCACCACACGCGCCTCCGCCCGCAGCGTGACCCCCACCGCCGGCCGCAGATACTGAACGGAAACGCTGCCCGTCAACACCCCCGAGCCCAACGTGCTCCCGGCGGCGAACGTGATCGCGTTGTCGGCCGCGTACGCCAGCACGCCCCCGTGCAAGAAGCCGTTCTGCTGCCGGAGTTCGTCCCGCACGTCGATCGCCAGCACGGCCCGCCCGCCCCCGAACGCGGCAACCCGCGCACCCACGAGCCGACTGAACGGCTGCGCGGCGAGCACGGCCTGTGCGAACTCGAGCCCGGGCGTCGAGTCGCCGGAGATGTCGGTCATGACGGCCCCACCATCCAATCGAGAAGAGACACACGATCATCGATACCAGAATCCCGACCGCACCCCACCGGGCCCGGGCCCCACTCCGCATCGACACGACCCGCACCGCCCACATCCGCCGCGCCAACACCGGACCGACCACCCGGCCACCCGGCCACCCGGCCACCCGGCCACCCGGCCACCCGGCCACCGAATGCCCTTCGTCACACCACCGCACAATGGCAACTTCGGACAGCTTCCCTTACCGTAAGCGCGCCATCCGGCCCCGCAGCCCCGCAGCACCCGGTGAAGGAGAGCCACCTCATGGCGCCGAAGAACAAACCACTGGGTGTGGCGATCGTCGGGACCGGCTTCGGGTGCATCACCCACCTGCCCGCCTTCCGGGACGCGGGCTTCGAGGTACGCGCGCTGGTCGGCCGGGACCCCGTCCGCACCGCCGAGCGCGCCGAACGTTTCGGCGTCCCATCCGCGTTCACCGACCTCGACGCCGCGCTCGCCCTCGACGGTGTGGACGCGGTGACCGTGGCCACGCCGCCGCACACCCACGCCGAGATCGTGCTCGCCGCCGTCGCCGCCGGCAAACACGTCGTATGCGAGAAGCCGTTCGCGAGCGACACGGCCCAGGCCCGCCGGATGCTGGCCGCCGCCGAACAGGCCGGCGTGGTACACCTGCTCGGCACCGAGTTCCGCTGGCAGGCCTCCCAAGCCCTGCTCGCGCGCCTGATCGCGGCCGGCGCGATCGGCGAACCCCGGCTCGCCACTTGGCTGTTGCACATCCCGGTACTGACCGGCCCGGCCGCCGAGGTACCCGCCTGGTGGGGCCGCGCCGAACAGGGCGGCGGCTGGCTCGGCGCGCACGCCTCGCACTGGATCGACCAGATCCGGCACACCCTCGGCGAGTTCGCAGGGGTCAGCGCCGGATTGCCCCTGGTCGCGGACCGCCCCGGGCAAACCGCCGAGGACACCTTCAACATCCGTTTCCGCACCGTCACCGGCGTCGAGGGCACGATGCAAAGCTCCGCCGGAATCTACGGCCCGCCCCTGCTGACCACCCGCGTGGCGGGCACCCACGGCACGGCCTGGACCGAATTCGACGACGTCTGGCTCGCCGACGCGAACGGCGACCGCCGCATCGAAACCCCCGCCGATCTGAGCACACCCGACCCCATCGCGCCACCCGCCGACCTGATGCACACGGCCTACGACCTACTCCACTCGATGGGCATCGACCGAGCCCCGTACACCCGCCTGGCCGGCACCTTCGCCGCCCTGATCAACAACACCCCGATCCCCGCCGAATCTCCCCGCCACGCCACCTTCACCGACGGCGTGGCCGCCCAACAGGTCCTCGACGCAATCCGCACCTCGGCCGCCACCAACGGCAGTTGGGTACCCTGCGCCTGAACCGGCGCCGACCACGCACTCACCCCATCCGAAGCACCGCGTCCAGATACGCCTCCAACCGCCCGCCCGTCACCTCGGCCGGCAGATCCGTGCGCCCGGCCGTCCGCCACGGCACCGCGACCTTCTCCGCGTCCGGGGCGAACGCGAGCGCGTCGAGCAGGCGCCAGTACCGCCGCTCCGCCGGGTCCTCGGCCAACCGCCCACCGGCCGCGACGTACGCCGCGGCAAAGCTCACCCCGACCTCCGGACCGTGCAACAGCGCCAACGCGGTCGAGCAGTGCGCGACATCCAGATCCGCCGGCCCCCACGAGGTCTCGACCCAGTCGACCACGCCGGCAACGCGCGTATCGGCACCCTTCCCGGCAAAGAGCACATTGCCCGGATGAAAGTCCCGATGCAGGAAACACCCGCGATACGAAGGCGGTTCGCGCCGAATCAGCTCGATCGCCCGCCGCCAGAGCTCGGGTCGCCCGGTCCCCTCGGGTACCCGCACCCGCTCGGCGGCCGTCCACGCCTGATACTCCCGAGGCCGAGCCCGAGACCCAGGCTCGTCCCTCTCCCCGACCACCACCCCATGCACAGCCACGAGTTGCCGAGCCAACAACCCGATCCGCTCGCCGACCCCCTCGTCCCCCAGCCGAATCTCCCCGGGAAGCAGGGACATCAACAACGACGGATGATCGCAGTACTCACCGAGCGCATCCACCGCCAGACACTCCGCCACCGGAATCCCGCTCCCCGCGAGCAGCCCGAGGATCGCCGCCTCCCGCCCCAACAACCCCTCGGCGTGCCGCAGATAGAACGGCTTCACAAACGACCGCAGCACCAACTCCCGTTCCCCGTCAGCCCCGACCACCCGCAACCGCCGCATCACCGAACTCCACCCACCGACCAACCGCGCAGCCCCCACCACCCGCTCCCCCGAGCCCAGGGCCCCCTCGACCCAAGCCCGCGTAGCCCGCCACTCCACCGCGTCGTCAATCTCGATCACGCCGGCAGGCTACCCATCGCCTGGGGCGTGATCAGCCGGCAGTCCCGGTCGGGCGGAGGTCCAACCGGCGCAGCAGTTGGGCGTTGAGGGCGACGACCACCGTGGACAGGCTCATCAGGATGGCGCCGACCTCCATCGGCAGGACCACGCCCGCCCAGGCCAGGACGCCGGCGGCGAGTGGGACCGTGACGATGTTGTAGCCGGCCGCCCAGGCCAGGTTCTGCCGCATCTTGCGGTAGACGGCCTTGGACAATCGGCGCACGCCCAACACCGCGCGCGGGTCGTCGGTGGCCAACACCACGCCCGCCGACTGGACCGCCACGTCCGTACCCGCGCCGATGGCGATGCCCACGTCGGCCCGGGCCAGGGCCGGCGCGTCGTTGACGCCGTCGCCGACCATGGCCACCCGCAGGCCCCCGGCCTGGAGTTCGGCCACCTTCGCGGCCTTGTCGCCGGGAAGCACCTCGGCGAAGATCTCGTCCACGCCGAGGTCGCGACCCACCCATTCGGCCACCTGCCGGGCATCCCCGGTGAGCATCCCGACGCGCACCCCCGCCGCGTGCAACTCCCGTACCGCCGCCCGAGATTCGGGCCGGATCTCGTCCTCCAGGGCAAGCCCCCCGGCCACCTCGTCGTCGGCGAGCACGTACAACACCGCCGCACCGCGCCCGACCCACGCGCCGGTGGCCGCCGTAAGCGCGTCGGGTACCCGTACGCCCGCCTCCCGCAGCAGTGCCGGCCCGCCGACCCGCACCCGGGTGCCGGCCACCTCCGCCTCGACACCCCGGCCCGTCATCGACCGGAACCCGCTCGCCGCGACCGGCCGTCCACGTTCCTCGGCCGCCCGCACGATCGCCCGGGCCAGCGGATGTTCGCTCTCCCGCTCGGCGGCGCCCGCGAGCAGCAGCGCCTTCGTCTCGTCCCACCCCGGCGCCGCCACGATCCCGGTCACCGCGGGCGCGCCGCGTGTGAGTGTCCCGGTCTTGTCGAACAGCACCACATCGACGTCGCGCATCCGCTCCAACGCGATCCGATCCTTGATCAGGATGCCCTGCCGCGCGGACAGTTCCGTCGAGATCGCGATCACCAACGGGATCGCCAGCCCGAGCGCATGCGGGCAGGCGATCACCAGCACCGTCACCGTCCGCCCGATCGCCGATCCGCCGTCGCCGAGCAGCGACCACACCACCACGGTCATGATCGCGGCGCCCGCCGCGTAGTAGAACAGCAGCGCCGCCGCCCGATCCGCCAACGCCTGGGCCCGGGACCGGGATTGTTGCGCCTGGGCGACCAGCCGCCGGATGCCCGCCAGTTGTGTACCCTCCCCGGTCGCGGTCACCATCACCCGCACCGCGCTGTCCATCGCCACCGTCCCCGCGACCACGGTGTCCCGCACGCCACGTGGCACCGGTCGCGATTCGCCGGTGATCATCGACTCGTCGAACTCCGCCGCGCCGTCCGCGATCGTCCCGTCCGCCGGCACCCGCGTGCCGGAACGCACCAGCACGGTGTCGCCGACCCGCAGTCCGGCCACCGGGATCCGTTCGAACTCCCCGTCCGGGCCCACCCGTTCGGCCTCGTCCGGGAGCAGCGCGGCAAGCGCGTCCAGGGCCCCGGAGGCAGCCCCCAACGCGCGCATCTCCAGCCAGTGACCAAGCAACATGATGTCGACCAGCAGGACCAATTCCCACCAGAAGTCGAGCTCGTGCGTCGCGATGTGCAGCGTCGAGGTCCACGACGCGCCGAAGGCGACCGTGATCGCCATCGCAATCAACGTCATCATCCCCGGCTGCCGCGCTGCGAGTTCGGCCCGCGCACCGGTCAGGAACGGCCATCCCCCGTAGCCGAACACGACCGTGCCGAGCAACGGCGGAATCCACGACGACCCCGCGAACGACGGTTCGTGGTAACCGAGTACGTCCGCAAGCATCGGACTCAGCACCAGCACCGGCACCGAAAGCACCAGGCTCAACAGGAACTTACGCCGGAACATCTCGGCATGCCCGGCATGCGCGGCGTGCCCGGCGTGCCGACCATGCCCCTCGGCATCCCCTACGTGCTCCATCCGATTCCCCTCTCCCTTCCACGCGCCCAGCCCACAGCCCACAACCCGCAGCCGGTCGCCGGTCGCCGACCACCCCCACCTATACCACCCAGGGGTATGAATAGCCCCACATCGACCCACCCTCATTCCTTGCGATTCCGCCAGAACCGTCCGCATCTCGGGCCCACGGCGGTATAACCAGAGACCAGCCCCGCTCCCCGGGAGGCCAAAATGGTGCGTCAGCCACGGTCCCGCAGCGTCGACTGGTTGTGGTGGGCCACCTCGTCCGGCGAACTGCAACCCTTCCTGGATCATCCCGATCACGATCAACAGGAGATAGCCCGGGAGAAGTCGGCGGTCGCCGTGCAACTCGCCCGCCTGGGCGACCCACTCGTGGACTGTCTCGCGGCAATCGCCCCGGACGTCCTCGCGGACGCCCTGTGGCGGTTGCCGAACCCCACGCGCACCGACACCCTGCGCGCGCTGCGGGTACCGCCCGCGCGCCGCCCCACCCCCGCGATCGCCGAACACGCGCTCAAGCGGCTGCGCAAACAGACCCCGAGCGTCCGCGGCTACACCGCCCAGGTGGTCACCCTGCCTGTGCTGCGCGTACTGCTGCCCGCGACCCTGGACACCGATTCCGGCGCGCTCGACGGCGAGATCCTGGAGAGCCTGAAGACCACCACGTTCCCCCCGGACCTGGTCCGGCTCACCGCGATCGCCGACTGGGGCTTCAGCTGCCAGGCCGCCGCGCTGTTGCGCCTCGCGCTCACCGAGGCCGACCTCGCACTGCCCGGTTGGCCCGCGGACGTGATCACCGACGTGGTGGCCGCGTGCCGCCGGTTCGAAGCGTTCTGCCGGGACCGGATGTGCGGTGCGAGCGAGCCCCCGTCGCCGCTGCGCTCACTCGACGACGCACTCGGCCGGGCCCGGGCCGCCGCCGACTCGGTGACCGCCGCCGTAGCGGCCGGCCGGGCCCCGGAGGACGCCGACCTGACCATGCTCGCGCACGTCGGCCCGGCGGTCACCGAGGCCCGCGAGGCGGTCGGCGTACTGGTCGGCGCCGAGGCGGACACGCTGCCCGAGGACCGGCCCGGCCTGGCCGCCGCGATCACCGCGCACGAGGCCGCCGTACACGCCCGCGAACTCGCCGGGGTGGACCGCTTCCGACACCTGGCCGGCCCGCCGATCCATGCCGCGGCCATCCATGAACTCCGGGAACTGGCCGCCGATCTGAGCGAACGTCACGAAAGCTGGGACACCGCCGACCGACGTCGGGTACCGGCGCTGGGCGACCTCGGCACGCTGATCGACACGATCGCCGCCGATCAGGACGACGGCGTGGACACGCTGGCCGAGACGATCCGCCCGCACCTCCCCGACCCGACCATCGTCAACGCCGCGCTCCGGGGCCGCCTTTCCTGGGCCGAAACCCCACCCTCCGACGCCCAGGACGACCCCCCACCGGCGCCCGAGGCCCCCGACACCCCACCCGAACCGGCAACCGACCCGACCCCGACGCCCGAAACCACACAGCCGACGACCGCCACTGCCCCGGAGACCGACGAGCCCGACGAGCCCGAAGCAGACCCGGAGCCCGCCGAACCCAGCCCGAAGAACCCCAAGCCCACCACCCCGTCGCCGCCGCCATCACCCTCGCCCCCGCCCACCACGCCCACCACGCCCGACACCGCGGCCCTGATCGGCGACCTGATCGGCCGCGGCGACTACGTCTCGGCATACGCGCTCTCCACCGACCATCCCGAACGAATATCCGCGCTGCGCGCCCTGGCCTTCGCCAACGGCGCCCGCTCGGACACCGGCGCCCTCGCGATGTCCCTACGCGACGAACTCGACGAAATGGCGATGCGCGAGCCCAGCCACGACCGGGCCACCCAACTGCTCACCGTGGCCGCCGCCGCCCGCGCCGCCGTACTGTGCGGCCACAGCACCTACGGCCTGCTCCAGGAGGCCGCCTGCGGCCTGGGCGACCTGCCCGCCGTGGCCGGCCTGGCCCGACACATCGCCACCGGCTCCGCGCAGGGACTGCTCGGCGGCACCCGCAACCTCGGCGCCCTGGAGGCGCCGGCCGAGGCCGAGGCCAATGCCGCGGCGTGCGCGGCCGAGGCCGCCGAGGCCCTGCAGCACCCGCGCCACCTACGCTTCCCGCGCGCGACGTCGATCGCGCAATTATGGTGGCGGCCCGAGGACGGCCTGCTCGGCCGGCTGCTGCGCCAGGCAGCCGGCAACGATCGGCGCGATCTGGAAGAAGTCGCCGAGGCCCTGCGCCGACTGACCAAGCATCACGAACTCGAGAACCGGCTATCCGCCATCGACGAGGAATTCCGCAACGGCAAGGGCCACCGCCTCGAAGGCCCGGCCCGGCGGCGCCTACTCGAGTACGCCCGCGAGTCGCTGGGCACGGTCGGTCGCTGGGTGGACGCCATGCGCACGGTCGCCGAAACCGAGGCGGAGGCCGAGTCCTGGATCGCCGGCCCACTCACCGACCTGCGCCACACCCTGATCGCGGACCGCCCGGCGGCCGAACAGGAACTCGCCCGACTCGCCGAACACACCGGCGACCCACTCACCGCCGGCGCCGCCCGCGCCACCGCCGCATCCCTGGCAGCAACCCTTGACCTACTCGACGGCCGCCCACTGACCGGCCCGGAACCCACCCCGGAATCAATCCTCGGCCTCACACCCCCCAACCTCACCTAACCCCAGGCCCCACGCTCCCCCTCAGCCCACCAAACCCAGCCCGTCCGGCGCTCAAGGACAACAGGCGCAACCCCACGCCACCCGCAACCCCGGGCACCCCGGCCAACCAAATCCAGCCCGTCCGGCGCTTGAGGACAACAGGCGGCACGCCACCAAACCGACACACACCAACGCCGCCACCCAGGCCAACCAACCCCACACCACCCGCAACCCCGGGCACTCAGGCCAACCAAATCCAGCCCGTCCGGCGCTTGAGGACAACAGGCGGTACGCCGACCCGACCCGACCCACGTCCACCTCACCACCGCAGCAAAGCAACCCCGCGCGCCACGCGCCTCAAGGCACCTCTTCCTCCGGGATGATGTGCATCGCCGCCTCCTCCGCCCCCGCCGCGCCGCCGTCGATGCCGACGTCCCGGGCGACCGCCTCGGACTCGGTGTCCTCGTGTGCGCCCTCGTCCTCGGCGACCAGCCGGCCCGCCCTGGGGTCCGGGCCGTTCTCCCACTCGTCGGAGACCACGTCGTCCAACGCGAGGTCCGGCTCCTCCTCGGCCAACAGCTGGTCGAGCGACTCGCCGCGCCGCCCCTCCTCGGGGGTGTTGCCGTATCGTTCCGCCGCCGACCAGCGATCCGGCGGCAGGATCCCGGTGTCCAGCGGGTCGTAGGACAGGTCGTCGGTGGACAGCGTGTCCTCGGGGCCGAGTACACCGTCGTCGCCGGGCGTGTCCGGGGAGTCGTCCACCGGGTCCCGCGTGTCGTCACTCATCGCCTGCCACCTTCCCTGATCTGCTCGTGCCCGCGTGTCCGAGGCACAACCCTGTGCCCGAGGACCCGAGTGACGGTGCCCCGGCGCCCGCCGGTTCATTCGGCGCCGCCCGACGCGGTTCCCGACCGGTCGGAGAGACCCGCTCCCCACCTGGCCCGAGAGCCACCCAACCGCTCGTTCCGGCGAAGTAGACCCGATCGTTCGTCTCATGCCTGAGGCTGATATTTCCTGATGGATTTGGACGATCTTTGATCGCCGGCGCAGGGTGGTCCGGGGGGCAGGGACGGAAGACCCGGTCCTGATCGACCGGGGAGGGAGCGGACCCATGCACGAGGCGCAGACACGCGAGACGAGTGGGCACGACTGGCAGACGTTGCACACCGGGACCCGGGAGTCCGCCGCCCGCGCGTTGCGCGCGGATCTGGCCCACGCCGGGTACTCCGAGTCCGAGTTGGCCCGCCGGGTAACCGAGGCCTGGGCCGGTTCCGTGGTCACCGTCCCGGGCACCGGCCGGCAGTTCCGGGTCACCCGCACCACCCCCGCTCCCACCCCCACCAACACCCCCGGGAACACGCCCGGGAACACGCCCGCCAACGCTCCCGTCGCCACCCCCGCATCGGCCGTCTCCACCCGAACCGGGGCGACTCGACCAGCCGGCTGACCCGCCCGCGGTTCCACCCCGAAAAGCAGGTCGAGGTCGACCCCGGCGGGACCTTCCACCGACCCCCCGCGTCGTGCTGTGCTGTCGGCCATGGTCGATGAACCCACTTACCCCACGGTTCCGCACCGGCACCGAGGCGTCCCCGCCCACGAGGCGGAAGCCCGCAGCCGCGCCTTCCACGACGTGATGGCCCAACGCCGCACCGTCCGCGATTTCTCGTCCCGCCCGATCCCGGACAACGTGGTCGACTGGGCGATCCGTACCGCCGGCACCGCGCCCAGCGGCGCGAACGTACAACCCTGGCGTTTCGTCGTGCTCACCGATCCCGAGCGCAAGCGACACCTGCGCGAGGCAGCCGAGCAGGAGGAGCGCGAGTTCTACGAACACCGCGCGTCCGACGAATGGTTGACCGCCCTCGCGCCGATCGGCACCGACTGGCACAAGCCCTTCCTGGAGGAGGCGCCGGTGGTGATCGTGGTGTTCGAGGTGCACAAGGGCCCGGACTCGCCGCGCCCCTACTACACGAAGGAATCGGTCGGCATCGCCGTCGGTCTGCTGCTCGCCTCGCTGCACCAGGCCGGGCTGGCCACGCTGACCCACACGCCGAGCCCGATGCGCTTCCTCAACGAGGTGTGCGGGCGCCCGCCGGAGGAGCGCGCCGCCTACGTCATCCCGGTCGGCTACCCGGCCGAGGACGCCCGCGTACCGGACATCCGGCGCAAGCCCCTGGACCAGGTCGTCGTCCGCCTCTGACCCGAACATCTCCCTCGGGCGCCGAGGACCGGCCGAACCCATCCGGCCCTCGGCGCCCGCACCGGCCCGGCCCCGGCCCCGGCACACCACCGCACCACCGCACCACCTCGAACACCTGCGCCGATCCCCACCCCTCTGCGATCCTGAACAGGCCCGTCCGGATCAGGAACAGCCGTACGTACAGGGGGCGTTGATGAGTGTCGTCGCCGGAAGAATGATCGACGAGTCGATCGTCATGGCCGCCGATTCCCAGGTGACCTGGGGGCAGGCGAAGACCGAGGGCACCAAGCTGTACAAGATCGGCGAGAACCTGATCTTCGGCGGCGCCGGACTGCTGCGCGACATCAATCTGATGCGGCTGTTCCTGGACACGCACACGCCCGGGTCCGCCGAGGAACGCGATGTCCTGGAGTTCTACGCCGAGTTCGTCGAATGGGGCAAGCGCAAGATGGGCGGCTTCGAGCCCAAGTCGGAGTTCATGTTCGCGTTCGACGGCAAACTGTTCGAGACCGGCAGCGACTTCGACGTCTTCTACTACGACTACGGCGCGATCGGCTCCGGCTGGGAGTACGCCCGAGCCGCGCTGCACCTGGGCCACACGCCCAGCCAGGCGGTCGGCGTGGCCTGCGATCTGACCATCTTCTGTATGCCGCCGGTGACCGAATTCCGCATACCGCGCCATCCCGCACCACAGCCCGGTCGCGGCGAGCACCAGGCCATCTGAAACCGATCTTCCGTGGGGTCCGCGGCAATCCGGAGCTAACCCTGTGTTTACGCGGACTCTCGTAAGCTCTACGTCATGTCCGAACAGCCGATTCCGGCGGACCTGATCGAACTGCAACGCGCTCGAGACGCCGCCTACGAGGCCATCGCCCGGTACGCGGGGCAACTCACCGAGGCGGAGCAGGCCCGGCTGTGGGCCCAGGCCCGCGACGCCGTCGAGGCGCTGCACGCCCATCCGGCGATGACCGCCGGCGGCGACCGCATCGACCTGATGACCCGCCTGCGCCTGGCCGCCCAGGCCGCCTGAGCCGCACCCCCCGGCTCCCGCCCCGGGCCGGCCCCCGCGCCGCCCGGCCACGCCGCCACCCCGGCCCGCCCCACCCCATCGGCACAAACACCGCCCGCACAAACGCCGCCGGCCGCGACGCGCAACCCCGAGGGGCGCGCGCCGCGGCCGGCGGCGTAACGGCACGACAAGTACCGGGACGGGTACCGAAGCGGGCGAAGGTCCCCGGGCTCAGAGCCCGGCGGCGGCCTTGAGTGCGTCCACCCGGTCGGTCCGCTCCCACGTGAAGTCCGGGAGGTCGCGGCCGAAGTGGCCGTACGCCGCGGTCTGCGCGTAGATCGGCCGGAGCAGATCCAGGTCCCGGATGATCGCGGCCGGGCGCAGGTCGAACACGGTGCCCACGGCCGCCTGGATGGTCTCCACCGGCACCGCCTCGGTGCCGAACGTCTCGACGAACAGGCCGACCGGCGCGGCCTTGCCGATCGCGTACGCGACCTGTACCTCACAACGACGGGCCAGCCCGGCGGCCACCACGTTCTTGGCCACCCAGCGCATCGCGTACGCCGCGGAGCGGTCCACCTTCGACGGGTCCTTGCCGGAGAATGCGCCACCACCGTGCCGGGCCATACCGCCGTAGGTGTCGATGATGATCTTGCGACCGGTCAGCCCGGCGTCGCCCATCGGGCCGCCGATCTCGAACCGGCCGGTCGGGTTGACCAGGAGCCGGTAGCCCTCGGTCTCGATGCCGAGGCCGACCAGTTCCGGCTCGACCACGTATTCGCGGATGTCCGGCGCGAGCAGCGAGTCCAGGTCGATGTCGGCCGCGTGCTGCGAGGAGACCACGACGGTGTCGAGGCGGACCGGGCGGTCGCCGTCGTACTCGATGGTGACCTGGGTCTTCCCGTCCGGGCGCAGATAGGGGATGGTCCCGTTCTTGCGCACCTCGGCCAGGCGGTTGGCCAGCCGGTGGGCGAGCGTGATCGGCAGCGGCATCAGCTCGGGGGTGTCGTCGCACGCGTAGCCGAACATCAGGCCCTGGTCGCCCGCGCCCTGGCGGTCCAGCTCGTCCTCGTCGCCGTCGACCCGGTTCTCGTACGCCGTGTCGACGCCCTGCGCGATGTCGGCCGACTGCGCGCCGATGGACACCGACACGCCGCACGAGGCGCCGTCGAAGCCCTTCTTCGAGCTGTCGTAGCCGATCTCCAGGACCCGCTCGCGCACGATCGTGGGGATGTCGGCGTAGCCCTGCGTCGTGACCTCGCCGGCCACGTGCACCTGGCCGGTGGTGATCAGCGTCTCGACGGCGACCCGACTCTTCGGGTCTTCCTTGAGGAGCGCGTCCAGGATGGAATCGCTGATCTGGTCGGCGATCTTGTCCGGGTGACCTTCGGTCACGGACTCAGAGGTGAACAGACGGCGGGACACATCGCTCCCTGGGGTTGCAGCGGCTGCTGGCTGGCAGGTGGACCCGGCCCCGTCGACGGCCTGGGCAGGTCGGGACGGGCGGGTCCACCGAATACTGGGGTCGAGTTTATCCCCACGACCCCCGAGGCGGGACGGGGTATCCCACGACATGGACGGCGTGGCGTTGCTCACTTTGTGTGAACTTGGGGTGTTCGGGCGCTCGAAACGACGGATGAACTAGCCGAAACGGGGCACCACCAGATCCCACACGACGTCCGCCAGATCCTCCTTCGGACCGTGCGGAACCGGCGTCTCGGTCCCGTCCGCGGCCAGTACGACCGCCTCGTTGACGTCCGTCCCGAACGTCAACTCCTCGCCGACCCGGTTGACCACGAGCAGATCGCAGCCCTTGCGCGCGAGCTTCGCGCGCCCGTTGGCGAGCACGTCGTCGGTCTCCGCGGCGAAGCCGACCACGACCTGGCCGGCCCGGGCCCGGTCCCGGGAGAGCTGGGCGAGGATGTCCGGGTTCTTGACCAGTGCGATCGCGTCCGGCTCCGCGTCGGTCTTCTTGATCTTGCCGCCGACCCGGTTCGCGGGCCGGAAGTCGGCGACGGCCGCGGCCATCACCACGCAGTCCGCCTTCGCCGCCGCCTCGACCACGGCCTCGTGCAGGTCGAGCGCGGTGCCCACATGCACCACGTCGGCCCCGGCCGGGTCCGGCAGGCCGGTGTTGGCCTCGATCAGGGTGACCCGGGCACCGCGGGCGAGCGCGGTGCGGGCGAGCGCGTAGCCCTGCTTGCCCGACGAGCGGTTGCCCAGGAAACGAACCGGGTCCAGCGGCTCGCGGGTGCCGCCGGCGGTGACCACCACGTGCCGCCCGACCAGGTCGGGGGCGGTCGTACCGCGGGCGAGCGTACGCCGGACGACCTGGAAGATCTCCTCCGGTTCGGGCAGTCGGCCCTTGCCGGTGTCCTTGCCGGTCAGCCTGCCCACCGCGGGTTCGAGCACGATCGCGCCGCGCCGGCGCAGGGTCGCGACGTTGTCCGCGGTGGCCGGGTGCTCCCACATCTCGGTGTGCATCGCGGGCACGAAGATCACCGGACAGCGCGCGGTGAGCAGCGTGTTGGTGAGCAGGTCGTCGGCAAGCCCGTGGGCGGCCTTGGCGAGCAGGTCGGCGGTCGCCGGGGCGACCACGACCACGTCCGCGCTCTGTCCGATCCGCACGTGCGGGACCTCGTGCACCGCGTCCCACACGCCGGTGGCCACCGGCTGTCCGGACAGCGCCGACCAGGTGGCCGCGCCGACGAAGTTGAGCGCGGACGCGGTCGGCACCACCCGGACCTCGTGCCCGGACTCGGTCAATCGGCGCAGCAGTTCGCACGCCTTGTACGCGGCGACGCCGCCGGCGACACCGAGGACGACACGGGGTCGGGGTCCGGTATTCATCGCTGCTCCTGCTCGTTCGGCGCGACCGGTCCAGTCCCGACCGGCACCGCGAGCCTACGACACGGCCCCCGACGGAGGGATCTCGTGTCGGGCGGGCGGCCGTTGCCCGCCGTCCTGTCACCGGGACGCGCCCACCGGTACGGTTCGCGACCGGCACGCGACCGGGCGAAAGCCGTGAATCACACCAAACTCACCGACTCGACGTCAGGTGAGCGCGCGCAGTTCGTCCAGCACCTCGGACACGCACGCCGGGTCGGCCCGATACGGCAGGTAGAAGCCCAGCCGGTCGGCCACCCCGTGGGCGCGCGAGGCCAGTTCGGCCGCGACGTCCTTGGGTTCGCCGATCGCCACCACGCGGGCGAGCAGCGTGTCGTCGATCGTGTGCGGGATGTCCGACCAGCGGCCGGCCCGGATCAGCGCGTGCAGTTCGACCTGCAACGGCCCATAGCCCTCGACGTCGAGCACCGGCCGATACGCGGGCGTGGCGGCGTAGAAGGCGACCATCGCCCGCGCGCCCTTGATCGCGGCGCGCAGCTCCTCCTCGGTCCGCCCGGCGGCCACGATCACGTCGAGGATCACCGGGAACCGCTCGCGGGAGCGCTGGGACAACACCAGGCCGTCGGTCACCGCGTCGGTGATCGGGCCGCGGACGAACAGGTCGGTGTTGAGCGGGTGTACGAGCAGCCCGTCGGCGTGTTCGGCGACCATGGTGACCATCCGCCGCCCCACCCCGCCGGCGAGCAGCGGCGGCAGTCCGTACGGGTTCGGCCCGGGCCGCAACGTCGGCGGCATCAGCGTCAGGTCGAAGAACTCGCCGCGAAAGTCCAGCGGCGTCTCCTGCTGCCAGCAGGTCAACACCGCGCGGACCGCGCGCAGCGTCTCGGCCATCCGGGCCACCGGGCGCGACCACTTGGCGCCGTAGCGGCGTTCGATGTGCGCCTGGATCTGGGTGCCCAGGCCGAGCCGGAACCGGCCGTGCGAGGCCAGGTGCAGGTCGTAGGCGGTGTGCGCGAGGTGGGTGGGGCTGCGCGGGAAGGCCACCGCGATGTTGGTCATGATGTCCACGCCCGCCGCGGCGGCGGGGACCAGCGGCAGGAACACATCGGTGGGGCCCTCGAAGGTGAACACCCCGTCGAAGCCCGCCTCGCCCAGCTCCCGGGCCCGGTCACCGGCCCGGCTCAGCGGCGCGTCGAGCAGCGTGTCCACCGGCAACCGGCGCCGCTGCCTCGGCGCCTGCGTGCCGTCCTCGCTCCGGTCCACCCGCGTCGCCCACCCTCCGGATCAGCCGATGCCGCCCAAACGTACGCCCGTTCCCGGCTCGAAAACACCGCCGGATGCACCGAGGGCCCGACGGATTCCCGTCGAGCCCTCGGTACTGCGTCGCGTGACTCGCTCAGCCCTCGATCGGCTCGGCGGTCAGCATGCCCGAGTTGATCTCGCGAAGCGCGATCGACAGCGGCTTCTCGTGCACGTGCGTGTCCACGAGCGGACCCACGTATTCCAGCAGGCCCTCGCCGAGCTGCGAGTAGTAGGCGTTGATCTGCCGAGCACGCTTCGCCGCGTAGATGACGAGGCTGTACTTGGAGTCGGTCGCCTCCAGGAGCTCGTCGATGGGCGGGTTGATGATGCCCTCGGGTGCGGTGGAAGAAGCTGACAAGGCGGGGGCCCTTCGAAAAGCTGTGAAAGCTGTGGGTGAAAGTCGGGCTGCCGTGCTGACACTCGGGCAGCCCGAACGATCAAGATACGTTCATCAAGGCTAGCAGTTCGCGTACGACGTCTTCGACGGACGTGTTGACCAGCGTCACGTCGAATTCGGATTCCGCGGCCAACTCGACCTTCGCGGCGGCCAGGCGCCGCTCGATGACTTCGGGGGATTCGGTCCCCCGGCCCACCAGACGGCGGACCAGTTCGTCCCACGAGGGCGGGGCGAGGAACACCAGGCGTGCCTCGGGCATCGCCTGCCGCACCTGCCGGGCGCCCTGCAGGTCGATTTCGAGCAGGGTCGGAACGTCGGCGTCAAGCCGTTCGAGCACGGGCTGTCGCGGGGTCCCATATCGATTCCCGGCGAATTCGGCCCATTCGAGCAATTCATCCGAGGCGATCAGTTTGTCGAACTGATCGCCCTCGGTGAAGTGGTACTCCACACCGTCGGTCTCCCCTGGACGGGGCTTGCGTGTGGTCGCGGACACAGACAGCCAAACCTCGGGGTGACGGCGGCGCAGGTCAGCGACCACCGTGCTCTTGCCGACCCCGGAGGGGCCGGAGAGCACGATGAGTCGACGGGTGCCGTGCACGGTACGGGGATCGGAGCCGGCGCCCGGTTCAGGACGCGGAGCCACCGAATTCCCGTTCGAGTGCTGCGATCTGGTTCGTGCCGAGACCGCGGACGCGCCGGGTCTCGGAGATGTTCAGCTTCTCCATGAGCTGCTTGGCGCGCACCTTGCCGACGCCGGGGAGGGACTCCAGGAGGGCCGATACCTTCATCTTGCCCACGACCGGATTGTCCTTGCCCTCCTTGATGACGTCGCTGAGCGAAGCACCGGAGTTCTTGAGCCGGTTCTTCACCTCGGCGCGCTCCCGCCGAGCCGCAGCGGCTTTAGCGAGCGCATCCGCGCGTTCTTCGGGGGTCAGGGGTGGGAGAGCCACGCCGTGTCACCTCGGACTTCGTTGCGATCCTCAAGGCCGCCCGGCTCGGACGGCCACCAACAAACAGTGGAACCTAGCTGGTCAGAGCGTCCGCGGCAACGCGCGACACTCCACCGGGCCGGCTCACGAGGGAGCCTAGTCGGCGAATCGGTCCGCGTCGCCCGAATCGATGGGAAAAGCCCGGCTACCTGCAACAGAACGCCAACCTGACGGAGCGTCGGACGATTCTCGAGGTAGCGGGGGCGCGCACAAGCGCCTCCGCGCGCCCCACCATCCCTGCGAAAGGGCTGTCCCCGCCGACCCCACCACCACCCCGAGGCGGCGGCCAACCGAGCCCGGCGCGAAACCCGGCCACGCTCGCGCATGGGTGCGGCGCGGGCGTCGACGCACTCGGCTCCGCCCGCAACACGCGGCCCGGGAGGCCCCGGAGGCCCGGGTCGATCGGGCCGGGCGGGCCGGGCCGCAGTGGGGTCGATCGGGTCGGTACGTACGCGTGTCGGCGCGTCGGGGCCTGGTGGCGGCCGGGACGGCCCTCGACGCACGTGTCGGCCGCACCCGGCCCCGCAGGGCCCCGGAAGCCCGACCCGGCTCCACACGGACTCCACGGCGGCATCGGCACGCCCCCGGCCCAGGCAGCACCCATCGGGTCCGGCACCGTCGCCGGACCGCGTCCCGCGCGGGTCCCACCACGTGCACCGCACCGGGCCGGACCCGGCTCCGCGCAGCCCCCACAGGCGACCCGGACCGGACCCGGCCGATCCCGAGCAGGACCTCGCCCGCGGCCCGAGTCGGACCCGCCCCTGGGCGGTGACCACCCCGTGCCGTCCGGACCGGACCCGTCCCGCGCGTTCGCCACCCCTACCGCGTCGCCAACCCCGCCGCGATCGTGCGGGCCGCCTCGGCGACGTCCGGTGCGCCGGTGATGGGTCGTCCGATGACCAGCAGATCCGCGCCGTCGGCCAGCGCCTGCTCGGGTGTGGCCACCCGCGTCTGGTCGCCGAGGGCCGCGCCCGCCGGCCGTACCCCCGGGGTGATCAGCACGATGCCGGGACCCACCTCGGCCCGGACCGCCGCCACCTCCCTCGGCGAGCACACGATCGCCCGCGCCCCGGCCGCCACCGCGAGTCCGGCGAGCCGCCGGGCCGCCTCGATCGAGGGACCGGCCAGCCCGATCGCCGCCAGGTCCGCCTCGGCCATCGAGGTCAGCACCGTCACCGCGACGATCTTCACCTCGGGCGCCGCGTCCGCCGCCGCCCGGATCATCGCCGTCCCGCCGCTCGCGTGCACCGTCAGGTAGGTCGGCGCCAACCGGGCCACCGAACGCACCGCGCCCGCAACCGTGTTCGGGATGTCGTGCAGCTTCAGGTCGAGGAACACGTCCCGCCCGCCGCTGGCCTCCCGCGCCCCCACGACCGCGTCCGCGCCATCGCGCAGGTAGACCTCCAGACCGACCTTGACCGTGCTCACATGCGGGCCCACCGCCTTCGCCCACGCGAACGCGCGGTCCAGGTCGGGCGCGTCGAGGGCGACCGCGACAGGTGCCAGGTTGCTCATCGAAATCCCACTCTCGTCGACTTCCAACACATCGAATCACCACCGGACACGGCGATGCCGGCACGAACCCCGTCCGTACCGGCATCCACCGTCACCACAAGAACCGCCAAAATCGCGTCAGCGATGCGCGTACCCGATCGCCGCCTCCAGCGACCCGAAGCCGCGCGCGATCAGCGCGGCCCGCAGCTCGTCCAGGATCCGCACCGGCGCCGACGGGTCGTTGAAGATGACCGTACCCACCGACACCGCCGCGGCCCCCGCGAGAATGAACTCCAGCGCGTCCTGGCCGGTCCGGATACCGCCCATGCCGACGATCGGCACCTGCGCCATCTGCCCGTCCAGCATCGCCGCGTGCACCTGGTAGACACAGCGCACCGCGACCGGCCGGACCGCCGGACCGGACAACCCGCCCGTGACACCGGCCAGCACCGGCTTCATCGTGTCCGTGTCGATCACCATGCCGAGCAGCGTGTTGATCATCGACAGGCCGTCCGCGCCCGCCTCCACACACGCCCGGGCGATGTCCACGATCGAGGTCACGTCCGGGGACAGCTTGGCAAGCACCGGGACCAGCGGGTCCGCCGCGTCCCGGACCGCGCGGATCACGTCGTAGGAGGTGGCCGGGTTGCACGCGAACACCTGGCCCCGGTTGGCCACGTTCGGGCACGAGATGTTGGCCTCGATGCCGACCACGCCGGGCGCGCCCTTGAGCCGCTCGGCCAGCGCCACGAAGTCGTCCACGTGGCCGCCCGCGATGGACACGATGGTGCGCCCGCCGCGCGCCGCCAGCCACGGCAGGTCGCGCTCGACGAACGCATCGATGCCCGGGCCCTGGAGGCCGATCGAGTTGAGCATCCCGGACGGCGTCTCGGCCATCCGCGGGGTGGCCCGACCCGAGCGCGGGTACGGCATGATCGTCTTGGTCACCACCGCGCCGATCGCGGCCGGCTCGAAGAATTTGGCCAATTCCTTGCCATAGCCGGCGCAGCCCGAGGCCGTGGTCACCGGATTGGGCAGCAGTGTCGAGCCGAGCCGGGTGGCCAGGTCGATCCCGCCGCCCGGCAGCATGATCGTGGACGGCGGCCCCTCGGCGAAGTCGTCGGCGTCCTCGTGTTCGGCGAAGCCGCCGTACGCGTCGGTCATCAGTGCGCTCCCATCGCTGCCGCGCCCTCGATGTCCGCCGGAATCGTGCCGGCGTCGTCCCAGCGCACCTTCGTGCCGTCGAAGCACGGGCCGTCCACACACGAGCGGACGAACCGGCTGACCCCGTCGTCGCCGACCACCGGGAGCACGCACGTCATGCATACCCCGACGCCGCACGCCATCGCCTCCTCGACCGCGGTGAACACGCGCGCGTCATGCGCGGTGGCCACCTCGGTGACCGCGCGCAGCATGCCCATCGGCCCGCACGCGTAGACCACGTCGGCCTGCACGGCGGTGAGCACCTCGGGCAGCGGCCCGGTGACGAAGCCGCGCACCCCCTGCGAGCCGTCGTCGGTGGTGACCACGACGTCCTCGGTGATCGCCTGCGCCTGGTCCACGCCGTACAGCCGCTCGCCGGTCGCGGCGCCGAGCACGAAGGCCACCGAGCCGCCGTCCGCCACGATCTTCTCGGCCAGCGCGAACATCGGCGCGCTGCCGTAGCCGCCGGCCACCATCACCGCGCTGACCGGCTCGGCCGGCAGCGGGAACGGCGTGCCCAGCGGCGCGACCACGTTGACCGTGTCGCCCACCCGCAGTCGGGCCAGCTCGCGCGTGCCGCGCCCGGCCTCGGCGAAGACCACGTCGATCGTCTCCGCGTCCGGGTCGGCGCGGTGGATGGAGAACGCCCGGCGCAACAACATCGCCGAGTCCGCGCCGCCGATCGCCACGGCGACGAAGTGCCCGGGTTCGACGCGGGCGGCGATCCCGGGGGCGCGCAGCACCATGCGGTGGTACGCGCCCGCGGGTTCGCGGCCGACGATCTCCGCCTGCACCTGCAGGGGAAGTGCCATCGGTGTCGTCAGCCCTTTCGGTGGGACGTGATGTGGTCGGCGTGTTCCTGGAGCGAGCGGACCCCGATGTCGCCCGCGATCAGCGACTGGATGCCCTGGACGGCCGCGGCGAAGCCCTGCACGGTGGTGATGCTCGGGATGCCCCGGGTGACCGCCGCGGTGCGGATCTCGTAGCCGTCGAGTCGGCCGCCGGTGCCGAACGGGGTGTTGACGATCAGTTCGACCTCACCGTCGTGGATCAGCCGCACGATGGTCGGCTCGCCGTTCGGGCCCGGGCCCTCGCTGTGCTTGCGCACCACGGTGGCCGGCACGCCGTTGCGGCGCAGCACCTCGGCGGTGCCCTCGGTGGCCAGGATCTCGAAGCCCATGTCGTGCATGGCCTTGACCGGGAAGACCATCGAACGTTTGTCCCGGTTGGCGAAGGAGACGAACGCGCGGCCCTTGACCGGCAGCGAACCGTAGGCGCCGGCCTGGGACTTGGCGTACGCGGTGCCGAACACCGCGTCGATCCCCATCACTTCGCCGGTGGAGCGCATCTCCGGGCTGAGCACGGTGTCCACGCCGCGGCCCTTGGTGTCGCGGAAGCGGTTCCAGGGCAGGACCGCCTCCTTGACCGCGATCGGCGCGTCCATCGGCAGCGTGCCGCCGTCGCCCTCGGCCGGGAGCAGGCCCTCGGCGCGCAGTTCGGCGATGGTGGCGCCGAGCGAGACGCGTGCGGCGGCCTTGGCCAGCGGTACGGCGGTGGCCTTGGACACGAACGGCACGGTCCGCGACGCGCGCGGGTTGGCCTCCAGGACGTAGAGGATGTCCCCGGAGAGCGCGAACTGGATGTTGATCAGGCCGCGCACCCCCACCCCGTGCGCGATGCCGAGGGTGGCCGCGCGCAGCCGCTTGATGTCGTACGCGCCCAGCGTGATCGGGGGCAATGCGCAGGCCGAGTCGCCGGAGTGGATGCCGGCCTCCTCGATGTGCTCCATCACGCCGCCGAGGTAGAGGTCCTCGCCGTCGTAGAGGGCGTCCACGTCGATCTCGATCGCGTCGTCGAGGAAGCGGTCGACGAGCACCGGGTGGTCGCTGACCAGGCCGGCGTTCTGCTCGAGGTAGGTGGCCAGGGAGGGCTCGTCGTAGACGATCTCCATGCCGCGCCCGCCCAGCACGTAGGAGGGCCGCACCAGGACCGGGTAACCGATCTCGGCGGCGATCGCGCTGGCCTCGCCGAAGGAGAACGCGGTGCCGTGCTTGGGCGCGAGCAGCCCGGCCTCGGCCAGCACCCGGCCGAACGCGCCGCGCTCCTCGGCGAGGTGGATCGCCTCGGGCGAGGTGCCCGCGATCGGCACACCGGCGTCCTTGAGTTGTTGCGCGAGCCCGAGCGGGGTCTGCCCGCCGAGCTGGACCAGTACGCCGGCGACCGGTCCGGCCTGGGTCTCGGCGTACACGATCTCCAGCACGTCCTCCAGCGTGAGCGGCTCGAAGTAGAGCCGGTCGGAGGTGTCGTAGTCGGTGGAGACGGTCTCCGGGTTGCAGTTGACCATCACGGTCTCGTAGCCCGCGTCGTGCAGTGCGAAGGCGGCATGCACGCACGAGTAGTCGAACTCGATGCCCTGCCCGATCCGGTTCGGCCCCGAGCCCAGGATGATCACCGCGGGCTTCGTGCGCGGCGCGACCTCGGTCTCCTCGTCGTAGGACGAGTAGTGGTACGGGGTGCGCGCGGCGAACTCGGCGGCGCAGGTGTCCACGGTCTTGTACACCGGCCGCACCCCGAGCGCCTGGCGCACCTCGCGCACGACTTCCTCGCGCATCCCGCGAATCGCCGCGATCTGCGCGTCGGACAGGCCGTGCCGCTTGGCCAGGCGCAACACCTCGGGGGTCAGCTCGGCCGCGTCGCGGACCTCGCCGGCGATCTCGTGGATCAGGTACATCTGGTCCAGGAACCACGGGTCGATCCCGGTCGCCGCGAACAGCTCCTCGGGCGTGGCGCCGGCCCGGATGGCGTCCATGACCACGTTGATCCGCCCGTCGGTGGGCTTCTCGGCGGCGACCAACAGCGCGTCCTTGTCGCCCACTTCCGACACGAAGTCGAACTGCGAGCCCTTCTTCTCCAGCGACCGCAGCGCCTTGTTCAGCGCCTCGGTGAAGTTGCGGCCGATCGCCATCGCCTCGCCGACCGACTTCATCGTGGTGGTGAGTCGGTCGTCGGCGGCCGGGAACTTCTCGAAGGCGAAGCGCGGGACCTTGACCACGACGTAGTCGAGCGAGGGCTCGAAGCTGGCCGGGGTCTCCTTGGTGATGTCGTTGGGGATCTCGTCCAGCGTGTAGCCGATCGCCAGGCGGGCGGCGATCTTGGCGATCGGGAAGCCGGTCGCCTTGGAGGCCAGCGCCGAGGAGCGGGAGACGCGCGGGTTCATCTCGATCACGATCACCCGGCCGTCCTCGGGGTTGATCGCGAACTGGATGTTGCAGCCGCCGGTGTCCACGCCGACCTCGCGGATCACCGCGATGCCCACGTCGCGCAGCGTCTGGTACTCGCGGTCGGTCAGCGTCATCGCCGGGGCCACGGTGATCGAGTCGCCGGTGTGCACGCCCATCGGGTCGAAGTTCTCGATCGAGCAGACGACCACGACGTTGTCGTGCTTGTCGCGCATCAGCTCGAGCTCGTATTCCTTCCAGCCGAGGATGGACTCCTCCAGGAGCACCTCGGTGGTCGGCGACAGGGTCAGGCCCTGGCCGGCGATCCGGCGCAGGTCCTCCTCGTCGTGCGCGAAGCCGGAGCCGGCGCCGCCCATGGTGAAGGAGGGGCGGACCACGACCGGGTAGCCGCCGAGGGTGTCGACGCCGGCGAGCACGTCGTCCATCGAGTGGCAGATCACCGAGCGGGCCGACTCGCCGTGCCCGATCTTCTCCCGGACCCGCTCGACCACACCCTTGAACAGGTCGCGGTCCTCGCCCTTTTGGATCGAGTCGAGGTTGGCGCCGATCAGTTCGACGCCGTACCGCTCCAGGACGCCGTTCTCGCTGAGCGAGACGGCGATGTTGAGCGCGGTCTGCCCGCCCAGGGTGGGCAGCAGCGCGTCGGGGCGTTCCTTGGCGATGATCTTCTCGACGAACTCGGGGGTGATCGGTTCGACGTAGGTGGCGTCGGCGATCTCCGGGTCGGTCATGATCGTGGCCGGGTTGGAGTTGACCAGGATCACCCGCAGGCCCTCGGCCTTGAGGATGCGGCACGCCTGGGTGCCGGAGTAGTCGAACTCGGCGGCCTGGCCGATGACGATCGGGCCCGAGCCGACGACCAGGACGGACTTCAGGTCGCTGCGCTTAGGCACTCTTGGTCTCCATCAGCGTCACAAAACGGTCGAACAGGTAGGCGGAGTCGTGCGGTCCGGCCGCCGCTTCCGGGTGGTACTGCACGCTGAACGCGGGTCGGTCGAGCAGCCGCAGGCCCTCGACGACGTTGTCGTTGAGGCAGACGTGGCTGACCTCGGCACGCCCGTAGGGGGTGTCCGAGACGGTGTCCAGCGGCGCGTCCACGGCGAAGCCGTGGTTGTGCGCGGTGACCTCGACCTTGCCGGTGCTGCGATCCTGCACGGGCTGGTTGATGCCGCGGTGGCCGTACTTGAGCTTGTAGGTGCCGAAGCCGAGGGCGCGCCCGAGCAGCTGGTTGCCGAAGCAGATCCCGAAGAACGGGGTGCCCTGGTCGAGCACGGCGCGCAGCAGCTCGATCTGGTGGGTCGCGGTGGCCGGGTCGCCGGGCCCGTTGGAGAAGAAGACACCATCGGGTGCGATCGCGTTGATCTCGTCGAGCGTGGCGGTCGCGGGCAGCACGTGCACCTCGATGCCGCGCTCGGCCATCCGGTGCGGGGTCATGCCCTTGATGCCCAGGTCGAGCGCCGCGACGGTGAACCGCTTGGTGCCGATCGCCGGGACGACGTAGGCGGCCTCGGTGCTGACCTGCTCGGCGAGGTCGGCGCCGGCCATCTCCGGGCTGGTCCGCACCCGTTCGAGCAGCGTCGCCTCGTCCGCGTGCGCGGCGTCCCCGGAGAAGATGCCGACCCGCATCGCGCCGCGCTCGCGCAGGTGGCGGGTCAGCGCGCGGGTGTCGATGCCGCTGATCCCGACCACGCCGTAGCGCACCAGCTCGTCGTCGAGCGAGCGGCGCGCGCGGTGGTTGGAGGGCACTCGGGCGGGGTCGCGGACGACGTAGCCGGAGACCCAGATCCGGGACGACTCGGGGTCCTCGTCGTTGACGCCGGTGTTGCCGACGTGCGGGGCCGTCATCACGACGACCTGGCGGTGGTACGAGGGGTCGGTCAGGGTCTCCTGATAGCCCGACATGCCGGTGGAGAACACCGCCTCGCCGAACGTCTCCCCCACCGCGCCGTAGGCGCTGCCGCGGAACGTGCGCCCGTCCTCGAGGACGAGCACCGCAGGCGTCGTGGCCCGTCCGGTCATTGCGGTCACTTGACCGATCCTTCCTGATGGTTCTGTGGTGCGGCGGTGCCCGCGGTCGCGGGCAGGTCCCCCGCGATCAGCCGGGTCACCGCTTCGAGCCACGCGTCGTGGTCGTCCGGGTGGTCGCCGCGGAAGCCGGAGTCGAGCGAGGTGTCGCCGTGCGTCCAGGTGATCACCAGGAGGCCGCCCTCGGGCAGCACCTTCCCGGCGATGCCCTGCTCGTGCCGCACCCCGGTGAGGGCGGCGGCCGGTACGAAGAAGTCGGTCGCGGCGGGTCGCTCGACCAGCAGACCGTCCGCGCGCAGGGTCAGCTCGACCGGGCTGCGGGTGCCCAGACCGTGCGCGACCACCCGGTCCAGCCAGTCGCCGGCGGTGGTGCTGCCGAAGTAGCGGCCGACCAGCGGCTCCAGCAGCGGCGCGGCGTCGTGGTCGGGTACGGCGGGCAGCGCGGGCAGCGCCGCCTGTCGCGCGGCGCGCTTCTGCCAGGCGCGCCACATCAGCAGGTAGACGCCGAGCACGAAGACCAGGCAGATGCCGATCCAGAGCAGGCGTCCGCTCCAGTTGGTCACCTGCGCCGACTTCTGTTCGGCGGCGAGCAGCAACTCGTGGTGGGTCGGGCCTGAGGTCACGCGAGCTTCCCGTCGATCACCGTGGGTACGCCGCGCAGGAACGTGGCGACCACCCGGCCGGGGAGTTCCAGTCCGGCGTAGGGGGTGTTACGGCTGCGCGAGGCGAGTTCGGACGGTTCGACCGTACGCCGTGCGCTCGGGTCGACCAGCACCAGGTTGGCGGGCTCGCCGACGGCGACCGGGCGGCCGTGCTGCTCGAGCCGGCCGATCGCGGCGGGGCGGGTGGACATCCGGTCGGCGACCGCGGACCAGTCCATCAGGCCGGTGTCGACCATGGTCTGCTGCACGATGGCAAGGGCCGTTTCCAGGCCGAGCATGCCCATCGCGGCGACCGCCCACTCGCAGTCCTTGTCCTCGCCGGGGTGCGGGGCGTGGTCGGTGGCGACCGCGTCGATCGTGCCGTCGGCGAGCGCCTCGCGCAGCGCGGCCACATCGGCGGCGGTGCGCAGCGGCGGGTTGACCTTGTAGACCGGGTCGTAGCTGCGCACCAACTCGTCGGTGAGCAGCAGGTGGTGGGGGGTCACCTCGGCGGTGACGTGCCAGCCCTTGGACTTGGCCCAGCGCAGGATCTCCACGGAGCCGGCGGTGGAGACGTGGCACACGTGCAGGCGCGAGCCGACGTGCGCGGTGAGCAGCACGTCGCGGGCGATGATCGACTCCTCGGCGACCGCGGGCCAGCCGCGCAGGCCCAGTTCGCCGGAGACGGTGCCCTCGTTCATCTGGGCGCCCTCGGTCAGCCGGGGCTCCTGCGCGTGCTGGGCGACCACGCCGTCGAAGGCCTTCACGTATTCCAGCGCGCGGCGCATGATCACCGCGTCGTCGACACACTTCCCGTCGTCGGAGAACACCCGTACGCGCGCGGCCGAGTCGGCCATCGCGCCCAGTTCGGCGAGCCGCTTGCCCTCGAGCCCCACGGTGACCGCGCCGACCGGGTGCACGTCGCAGCGCCCGCTCTCCTGGCCGAGCCGCCAGACCTGCTCGACGGTGCCGGCGGTGTCCGCGACCGGGTCGGTGTTGGCCATCGCGTGCACCGCGGTGAAGCCGCCCAGGGCCGCCGCATTCGCGCCGGTGGCCACCGTCTCGGCGTCCTCGCGGCCGGGCTCGCGCAGGTGGGTGTGCAGGTCGACCAGGCCGGGGAGGAGGATCTGCCCGGCGGCTTCCAGGACGACGGCGTGCTCCGCGCTCAGGTCGGTGCCGATGGCGGCGATCAGGCCGTCCCGGATCAGCACGTCCTGCGCGTCGCCGCCGAGGATCCCGGCGTCCTTGATCAGGTACGTGCTCACTTGGCGTTCTCCTCGGTGCCGGTGCCGGCGGTGCTCGTGGGGCTCAGGGCGGGCTCGTTGCCGCCCAGGAGCAGGTACAGGACCGCCATCCGCACGCTGACCCCGTTGGTGACCTGTTCGACGATGGTCGAGCGGGGCGAGTCGGCGACGTCGGCGGCGATCTCCATGCCGCGGTTCATCGGGCCGGGGTGCATCACGATGGCGTGCTCCGGGAGCATCGCCATCCGGCGCAGGTCCAGGCCGTAGCGGCGCGAGTACTCGCGTTCGGTGGGGAAGAACGCGGCGTTCATCCGCTCGCGTTGCACCCGCAGCATCATCACCGCGTCGCTCTTGGGCAGCGGTGCGTCCAGGTCGTAGGAGACCGTGCACGGCCAGGTCTGCACACCGATCGGGAGCAGCGTGGGCGGCGCGACCAGGGTGACCTCGGCGCCGAGGGTGGCCAGCAGCAGAACGTTGGAGCGGGCCACCCGGCTGTGCAGGACGTCGCCCACCAGGGTGATCCGGCGGCCTTCGAGGTCGCCGCGCCCGCCGGCCAGCCGGCGGCGCATGGTGAACGCGTCCAGCAGCGCCTGGGTGGGGTGTTCGTGGGTGCCGTCGCCGGCGTTGACCACCGAGCCGCGCAGCCAGCCGGAGCCGGCCAGGCGGTGCGGCGCGCCGGAGGCGTGGTGGCGGATGACCACCGCGTCGGCGCCCATCGCCTGCAGGGTGAGCGCGGTGTCCTTGAGCGATTCGCCCTTGGAGACCGAGGAGCCCTTGGCGGAGAAGTTGATCACGTCCGCCGAAAGGCGTTTGGCGGCGGCCTCGAAGGAGATCCGGGTGCGGGTGGAGTCCTCGAAGAAGAGGTTGACCACGGTGCGCCCGCGCAGCGTCGGGAGTTTCTTGATCGGCCGCTCGGCGATGTGCGCGAGTTCTTCGGCGGTGTCGAGGATCAGGATGGCGTCGTCACGGGTGAGGTCCGCGGCCGAGATCAGGTGGCGCTTCACTGGCTACTTCTCCGCGTCGGTAAGGGCGGCGGGGTCGGCCGCGCGGGTGCCGAGCAGGACCGCGTCACGGCCGTCGTACTCGACGAGGTGGACCTTGACCGTCTCGCGCAGCGAGGTGGGCAGGTTCTTGCCCACGTAGTCGGCGCGGATGGGGAGTTCGCGATGGCCCCGGTCGACCAGGACGGCGAGCTGGACCGCGCGCGGGCGGCCGATGTCGCCCAGTGCGTCGAGCGCGGCGCGGATGGTGCGGCCGGAGAAGAGCACGTCGTCGACCAGGACCACGAGTTTGCCGTCGATGCCCTCGGCGGGGATCTCGGTGCGCTCGAGCGCGCGGGCCGGGCCCAGGCGCAGGTCGTCGCGATACATGGTGATGTCGAGCGCGCCGACCGGGACCTTGGCGCCGTCCTCGATCGAGGCGAGTCGTTCGCCGAGCCGGTGGGCCAGGGCCACGCCTCGGGTGGGGATGCCCAGGAGCACCACGTCGTCCGCGCCCTTGGCGCGTTCGACGATCTCGTGGGCGATCCGGGTCAGGGCCCGGTTGATGTCGGAGGAGTCCAGGACCGCGCGGGCGGTGGCCGGGTCGAGATCCTTGGGACGGGCGGCCGACGTGCCGCCGGGGGTGGAGCCAGGTGCTGTCATGGAAAACAGACCTCCTTCCCCGTCTCACAGGACGGGCTTTAAAGGACGCCGAGGTACGTCCCTCACAGTATCAGCCACCATCATCGGCCTTTCGGCCGCCCGAACCGACGGATCGAGCCGGGGCGAATGCCCCGTAAAGGGGCCTCTCACCTGCGCGAATCCGGCTTTGTAGGCCGTTCGGCTTGACGGACCCAAATTACTCTGCGTAACCTCACAATGAGTCACCACCGGGCCAAACGCGACAGTCGCGACGTGCCGAACCTCGCAGCTTCGGGGAGAGTTCGAGGTACAGAAAGCCGGCCCGGAGGTAGCCACCCCATCGGTTCGGCCAACCACCGGTGGACCTTCACGGTCAGTCACCTGTTTTGGGAGCGAGATGTCCAGCGACTACGCCAAGCAGCTCGGGGCGAAGCTCCGCGCGATCCGGACCCAGCAGGGCCTGTCCCTGCACGGCGTCGAGGAGAAGTCCCAGGGCCGCTGGAAGGCCGTCGTCGTCGGTTCTTACGAACGCGGCGACCGTGCGGTAACCGTGCAGCGCCTGGCCGAGCTGGCCGACTTCTACGGCGTCCCCGTGCAGGAGCTCCTGCCGGGCGGCACGCCCAACGGCGCCGCCGAGCCGCCGCCGCGCCTGGTCCTGGACCTGGAGCGGCTGCAGACGGTGCCGTCCGACCAGGCCGGCCCGCTGCAGCGCTACGCGGCCACCATCCAGAGCCAGCGCGGCGACTACAACGGCAAGGTGCTGTCGATCCGTCAGGACGACCTGCGCACCCTGGCCGTGATCTACGACCAGTCCCCGAGCGTGCTCACCGAGCAGCTGATCGGCTGGGGCGTGCTCAACCCGGAGGCCCGCCGGGCCGTGGAGAACCAGAACAACGCGTGACTCTCCGCTAGCGGATCGTCACGAGTATCCAGGCAATAGGTCGAAGGGTCCCGCAGCCGGCAGGCTGCGGGACCCTTCACCTTTTGTACGCCGACTTGTCCGCCGACCGGCCTCAGCCGGATTCGCGGACCACCACGCGCGGGTGCACCACCATGCGCCCGCCGGGTCGGTAGTCCCGGCCGCGGATCAGTGTGGTGATCGCGTCCGAGGCGCCCGAGCCCATCGTCCGGGTGTGCATCGACACGCTGGTCAGCCGCGGCCAGACCAGGTCGCAGAACGGCAGGTCGTCGGCGCCGACCACGGCCATGTCCTCGGGCACCGACCAGCCGCACTCGCGCAGCGCGGAGATGATCATCAACGCGAAGTCGTCGTTGCCCGCGAACACCGCGGTCGGCGGCTCGCTCTCGCGCTGCCACTGCCGCACGATGGCCAGCACGTCCTCGCGGACGTAGCCCACGTCCACCCGGCGCAGCGCCACCCCCGCGTCCTCGGCCGCGGCCTGGGCGCCCGCCCAGCGCTCCTCGCCCAGGAAGGCCAGCGGCCCGGAGGGCACCAGGCAGGCCAGCCGGCGATGGCCGCGGTCGATCAGGTGGCGGACCGCGACCCGGCCGGTGTCGCGGTTGTCGAAGATCGCGGTGGGCACGTCGGGGTGCTCCTCGCGTCCCCACGCGAAGATCGCCCGGACCCCTGCGCGGCGCAGCACGTCGACCGCGCCGCCGGTGAGCCGGTTGGATTCGGCCATCACCGCCAGCGGCCGCAGCGCGGCCCACTGCCGGGCCGCGTCCGCTCCGCGCGAGGTGCGGTCGGCGTGGATGAGCAGGCTCAGCTCGTGCCGGTTCAGCGCCTCGGTCAGCTCGTCGATGAACGCCTCGAGGAGTTGCCCCATCGGCTGCAGCGGCAGCGGGAAGAGCACCACGTCGCTGTTGCCCGAGCGCAACGAACGCGCGGGCGCGCTGGGCGCGTAGCCCAGTTCGCGCACGGCGAGCATGACCCGCTCGCGGGTCTGCGCGCTGACCCGGACCCCGGGCGGCGAGTTGAGCACGTAGCTCACGGTGGATCTGGATACGCCGGCGAGCCGGGCGACGTCGGAACTGGTGGGAGGTTTGGCTCCCGCCTCCGGCGCGCTCATCCGTGGCCCTCCGGGCGGCAAGTGACCGACTTCGTGCTCGTCATCTCGACGACACCCCCTACCGCACCCGCACGCGGGGCCGGCCCGCGCGCAACCGATGTCCACCGGATCACAGGGACGTGCGATCCGTTACCGCTTGGTCAGCGGGCACAACCTTGGCCGTAATCGCTCGAATGCGCTACTGACACGTGTCGGTCGTTACAAGATCACTCGCCGTGACGGTTCGCTGCGCAGCGCACTGCATTCAAGCCTTGAACGATCAAATCGTTATCTTGTCGGACTGATTTCACGTTGTGGACCCATTCCCCTGCTTATTCGTGTCACCTAGGCTCCGAACCCAACACCTCGTCAAACGATTCGAAGCTCCCGTGCAGGGCGGGTTTCGAGTCCCCTCCATCGGACGGTCCACATGAGTTCGACCACCACAGAGGCACCCGGCTCCGCGTCGTCGGCACCGGAGCCCGCGTCGGGCACCGCGAACACCGGTTACAAGGTCGGCCCGCTCTATGCGACGTTGCCGATCGCAAACATCGCGCTGTACATGCTGTGGCTGGGCGTGGGCGTGTACCTGCTCCCGACGCAGGTCATCCACATCAAGGGCGTGCCCGACCAGGAGGCGCTCAAGTGGCCGATCTTCTGGGGCGCGTTGTTCGCCACGATCGGCAACCCGCTGTTCGGCAAGCTGTCCGACATCACCCGGTCGCGGTTCGGCCGGCGCTCGCCGTTCATCCTGTTCTGCGCGCTGGTCGGCGCCGCCGCCCTGTGCGTCCAGGCCAACGCGAACTCGGTCGCCGTGGTGGGTCTGACCTGGGGTGTCATCCAGTTCATCATGAACGGCTACCAGGCCGCGGTGACCGCGGTGATGCCCGACCGGGTGCCCGCCGGCAAGTACGGCAAGTTCTCCGCGCTGATCGGCCTCGGCATCCCGGTGGGCACGATCGTGGCCTCGCTGCTGTTGGCCGGCGTCGACCTGAGCATGATCGGGATCGACACCAAGATCGGCGGCTTCGACGGCAGGTTCGCCGACCCGGCCGACGGCGGGGCCAAGGGCTTCTACCTGATCGCGGCCGTGCTGGTGGCCGCCGCGCTGATCTTCGTGATCGTCAGCCCGGACAAGTCCACCAAGGACCTGCCCCGCGAGAAGTTCGAATTCGTCTCGTTCGTCAAGGGCTTCTGGGTCTCGCCGCGCGTGCACGCGGACTTCTTCATCGCCCTGGTCTCGCGCCTGGGCGTGATGCTCGGCTACATGGTGGTCCTGCAGTTCAACTTCTTCATCCTGCTGATGTACATCAAGATCCCGCAGGGCGAGGTGCTGTCCAAGCTGGGCACGCTCACCGTGATCAACGCCGTGGTGACCATCGTCGCGGCGTTGGTGATCGGCCCGATCGTGGACCGGGTCGGGCGGGTCAAGCCGTTCGTGATCGCCGCGGGCGCCGGTGCCGCGCTCTCCCTGATGATTCCGCTGATCTGGGCCACCGAGGACGGCATGATCGCCTTCCAGATCACCAACGGCCTGTTCTTCGGGATGTACATGGCCGTCGACATGGCGCTGATCACCCAGGTGCTCCCCCGGCCGCAGGACGTCGGCAAGGACATGGGGCTGATCAACATCGCCAACGCCGGCCCGCAGATCGCCGCTCCGTTCCTGGCACCGTTCCTGGTCGACGACCTGGACCTGGGCTACAAGGGCCTGTTCGCCTTCGCCGCGGTGATCTCCCTGCTCGGCGCCCTGCTCGCGCTGCTCGTCAAGCGCGTGAGGTAGTACGCACCGCGCGACCCACACGCCGCTGGGGCGGACCGGATCACCGATCCGCCCCAGCGGTACGTGGCGGCACCTCCGCCGTACGTCGAGGTCACGCGCGCCGCAGTTCGCCCGCCGTCCAGCGATCGCCCAGCAGCGTGCCCATGTCCTCCCAGGCCGCGTCGACGATCCGGCCCAGGCGGGCGGCGTCCAGCACCTCGCCGTCGCCCCACTCGTCCATCGACACGCGCATCACCGAGTGGTACAGGGTCACCAACAGCGCCGGGCGTCGGTCCCGCGCCGGGTCCAGGCCCTCGCGGCGGGCGATCTCCTTGGCCATCCGCCGCTCCAGTTCCATCGCGTTGCGCAGCGACGCGGCGAGCAGTACCGGGGTGTCCTCGATCAGTCGGCGCATCCGCAGGAACTCGTGACCGGTGCCGTCGGCCGGCTCGTCGCCGACCGCGAGCAGCACCTCGCTGCCCGCGCGGCGCAGCGCGGTCAGCGGCGCCTCGTCCGCCGGACGGGTGGCCAGCGCGGTCAGGAACAGGCCCTCGAACTCCATCGCCCGGGCCAGCGCCACCTCCTCCTTGCCCGCGAAGTAGCGGAAGAAGGTGCGCCGGGAGACCTCCACGGCGGCCACGATCTCGTCGATGGTGGTGGCGTCGTAGCCCTTGCGCAGGAACAGCTCCTGCGCGGCCTCCACGAGCGCCTCGCGCGTGCGCTCCTTCTTGCGCTCCCGCAGTCCCGTCGCGGCGCCGGCTGTGTCCCGCACGTTGCGTGGTCCTCTCATTCGTCCCTGCACAGTATGGCACTTGTCACTGCGTGCAACTTGAGTGATTTGGCTATATGGCACACGGTGCCATATCGTTCGATGCTTCGATACGACGCTGGACATGGACGGATGTAGGGGACGCATGAGTCAGACCTCGACGGCGGCGACACCGGACGCACCCTCGCCGACCCCCTCGGAAACCACCGTGCGCAAGGGCATGCAGGGGCATCCCTGGCTGACCCTGTTGGCCGTCGCGTTCGGCGTGATGATGGTGGCGCTCGACGGAACCGTGGTCGGCATCGCCAACCCGGCCATCTCCAAGGACCTGGACGCCTCGCTGGCCGATCTCCAGTGGGTGACCAACGGCTATCTGCTCGCGCTCGCGGTGTGTCTGATCCCGGCGGGCAAGCTCGGCGACCGCTACGGCCACAAGACGATCTTCCTGATCGGCGCGGCGGGCTTCGCGACCACATCGCTGCTGATCGCCTTCTCCCAGTCGGTCACCATGCTGATCGCGTTCCGGGTGCTCCAGGGCGTGTTCGGCGCGCTGCTCCAGCCCACCGCGCTCGGCCTGCTGCGCAACAGTTTCCCCGGCAACAAGCTCAATATGGCGATCGGCATCTGGGGCGCGGCGATCTCCACCGCGACCGCCGCCGGTCCGATCGTCGGCGGACTCCTGGTCGAACACGTCAGCTGGCAGTCGGTGTTCTACATCAACGTGCCGATCGGCGTGCTGACCCTGGTGGTGGGCGCCTGGGCGCTGGCCAACAGCCGGGTGGCGGGCGCGAGCAACCGGATCGACTACCTCGGTGTCGGGTTGTTGTCGGTGGCCATGTTCTGCCTGGTGTGGGGCGTGATCAAGAGCGGCGAGAAGGGCTGGGGCAGCGCCTACACGCTGAGCTTCATGGCCGGCACGCTGATCCTGCTCGCACTGTTCGCGCTGTGGCAGACCCGGGCGCCCGAGCCGTTGATGCCGCTGGTGATGTTCCGCAACCGGTCGTTCTCGATCGGTATCGTGCTGATGATCTTCATGGCGTTCGCGATGTTCGGCGCGATGTTCTTCATCACCTTCTACCTCCAGGGCGTCAACGGGCTCAGCCCGACCGAGACCGGTGTACGGATGTTGCCGATGTCGGTGGTGATGATGATCGGCTCGCCGATCGGCGGCTTCGCAATCACCAAGCTCGGGCCGCGCATTCCGATCATCGCCGGCCTCGCGTTGTCCGCGACCGCGATGGCACTGCTGGCCCGACTGGGCGAGGACGCGAGCTTCGGCGCAACGATGGTGCCGTTCGTCCTGCTCGGCTTCGGGCTCAGCCCGATCATGGTCGGCGCGACGGACATCATCGTCGGCAACGCCTCGCTCGAGTTGTCCGGCGTCGCCTCCGGCATCCAGCAGGCCGCGATGCAGGTCGGCGGCGCGCTGGGGACCGCCGTGCTCGGCGCGGTGGTGGCGGCCGAGGTCTCCTCGGCGCTGCCGGACCGGTGGCCGGCGGTGGCGGGCGACTACGCCACGATGCCGCGCGGGCAGCGCGAGGGCATCGAGGGCTCGGTCGCGCAGGGCTTCCCGCCGCTGAAGCCGGAGTTGCTGAACGGGAAGACACTGGACGGACCGGCGATGGAAGCCGTCCGGCACGCCTCGAACAGCACGTTCCTGGACGGCATGCAGCTCGCCTTCACCATCGCGGCGATCACCATGGCGGTCGGGATCGTACTCGCCCTGTTCGTCCGACCGGGCGAAAAGCGGGAAGGCGCGGTCGCCGTCCACGTGTAGGGCATGGTCCGGGGCAGTAGGCAGACCATGATCGACAGGCACTGATCGTCCGTAGGATCGTCACGCCGCCCCCGACCGACGTCGGGGGCGGCGTCTCGGGTTTCCCCACCAAATTAGACAGGTATTCTTACCTCGTGCAGCAAGACACCTCCTCCGGGCCCGAACTGGTGACGTTGCTGGTCGGCGCCGTGCGCGGGATCAGCCAACTGTTCTCCGACCGCATGACGGCCGCGGGCTTCGACGAGATCCGGCCGACGCACGGCTTCGCCCTCACCCTGGTCGGCGAGGGCGGCACCACCGCCACCGAACTCGGCCGCCGGCTCGGGATGACCAAGCAGTCCGCCGGAGAGGTGGTCTCGCACCTGGCCCGACACGGCTACGTCGAACGCAAGCCCGACCCCGCCGACCGCCGCGCGCGCCGGATCACGCTGACCGAGCGCGGGCGCGAGTGTCTGCGGGTGATCTGGGCCGAGCTGTCCTGGATCCAGGGCGCGTGGACGAAGGCGGTCGGCGACGACGGAGTCGAGGTGCTCAAGGAGGGTCTGCGCGCGGGCATGCGCCAACTCGGCGCGTCCGGCGAACTCTCCGACAACCTGAGCCAGGCGTGGTGGTGGCGGGAGGGTTAGGGCGTGTCTTCAAGCCCCCGTCGGGCTCCGCGGCGTGAGCGCAGCGAGGAGCCCGAAGGGCGGATGCGGTGCCGGGCGTCGTGGTGCTCGGCGGGGGCTTGAAGACACGCCCTAGGGCGGGTCGTCAAGCCCTAGTCCCTCTCCTCGGCGACGGGGTTCTCCGTACGCCGGGCCAGGTAGAGGTCCGTGACGTAGGCGAGTTCCACCGGTTCCGCGTGGCCGGCGACGAATGTCAGTACCCGGTCCAGGAGTTCCGCGCGGGGACGGTCCGCCATCGTGGTGATGTAGCTGAACGTGGCGACCCGCTCCAGGACCTGATCGTGGGTCAGCGTGTCCTGCCAACGGAACTGCGCACGCTCGGCGGGCTCGAATCGGCCGCTGTCCGCCACGTCCACCGCGTAGTCGTGTAGGAACGGGAACGGCCACTCGGCCACCGCGTGCAGCCCGGTGACGAACTCGTCGGCCTCGTCCCGCTCGTTCCACAGCAGCGCCAGCACGCCGCCCGGGCGCAATACGCGCGCGATCTCGCGCAGCGCCGGCCGCGGTTCGAACCAATGGAACGCCTGCGCGACGGTGACCACGTCGAACGCGCCGTCCGGGGCCGGGATCCGCTCCGCGGTGCCGTCGTGGACCGGTACGTCGGGCAGCACCCGGGCGAAGGTCTCGCGCATCGCCGCCGACGGCTCGACCGCGACCACGCGCGCCCCGCGCTCGACCAGCAGGCGGGTCAACTTGCCGGTACCGGCGGCCAGATCGAGCACCCGGGTGCCCGGGCCGAGACCCGCGCCGGCGCACAGGTGGTCCATCGCGTCGAGCGCGTAGGACGGTCGGGCCCGCTCGTACCGATCGGTGTCACGGGAGAAGCCGAGAGTGCCGAGATCATCGGTCGTCATGTCGGGCATTCTCGCCGCGCGTGCGGGCCGGGACAAGTGCCCTCGTCAGGGTCGGCCCAGGAGCACTGCGGCGGCGAGCACGCAGGTCACGAGCACGGTCAGCAGCGTGCCGTGGATCGCCCGCTCACCCACGGTCGAGGCGCCGACCCGCACCGCGTGGTGTACCCGGCGGTGGCGCAGCAGGCCCACCACGTAGACCGCGAAGCCCGCCGCCATCACCGCGCAGCCGGGCAGCATGAACCACCAGCGATCGGGCACGTGACCGGCCCGCACGAGCAGCGCTCCGTTGGCGACGAACGCCAGCGCGGTGCGCGACCAGGCCATCCTGGTGCGTTCAGGTTGCAGTCCCGGGTCGAGTGGTACACCCGGCCGCGGCACGGAGCGCGCCATCAGGCCGCGAGCATGAGCACGACGCTCACCACGATCACGATCACCAGTCCGATCGAGAGCACCAGCGGCAGCGCGGAGAACGGCAGCGCGCGCCCGAGCCGCATCGCCCGTTCGACCTGATACCAACGCAGGTAGGCGGTGGCCGACAGGGTCAGCGCCAGGCCGACCAGCGCCAGGCCGAGTACCAGCCGCTGGGCGTGCGGGGCCAGGTCCGGAACCAGTTGGACCACCGCGACGCCGCCCGCGAGCAGGGAGAGCGCGGTACGGATCCAGGCCAGGAAGGTCCGCTCGTTGGCGAGCGTGAAGCGGTAGTCGGGCTCGTCGCCTATGTCACGCAGCCGGGAACTCTTCCGGTCCGATTTCATGATCTTCATTATCTGCGAACAAACCACGCCCGACCGTCGGGGCGGGGGCGGGGGCGGGCAGGGGGCGGTGGGGCCGAGGGCAGGGCCCGGCCGGTGGGTGGCGGCGGGCCCGTGGGCGGGGCCGGGGGGCGGGCCGAGGGCCGGGCCGGGGGCGGCGGAGCCGGGGGCGGGGGCGGGCCGGGGGGCGGCGGCTGGCCCGAGGGCGGGGAGTCGGGGCGCGAGCGGTGCTCTGTGGTGCGAGCAGTGCCCTGGAACGAGAGCGGTGCTCCGGCTCGGGGATGATGCTCTGAAGCGAGAGCAAGACCCAGAGGGAGAGTGGTGCCCCGAAACGAGAGCAGTGCTCCGGAACGGGAACGCCGTCCTGCAACAAGAGCGAGATTCCGGAACGAGAGCAGCGCCCCGAAGCGGGAGTGAGGCAAGAGCAGTGCTCACAAACGCGAGCGACGCTCCGAAGCGGGAGCGGAACCCAGAAACAAGAGCAGCGCTCCGAAAGCGAGAGCGAGGAAAGAGCGGTGCTCACGAGCGAGAGCACCGCTCCGAAGCAGGAGCGATACCCCGAGACGAGAGCAATGCTCCGAACCGGGAGCGACACCTCGAGACGAGAGCAATGCTCCGAACCGGGAGCGACACCTCGAGACGAGAGCAATGCTCCGAACCGGGAGCGAATCTCGGGAACGAGAGCAGCGCTCCGAAGCAAGAACGGGCACCGAGCCGAGAGCGGGCGCCGACCCGAAGGCGGAGCGGAGGCCCCGGCCCCGGCGCGGGACGAGCCGCCTGCCCCTTCGGGGCAGGCGGCTCGTGGGGGCCGGCAGCGGGCGCGCTTAGCGGAGCAGCGTCGGCTTGAGGTCCTTTATCCGCGCCAGCAGGCCGTTCACGAAGGCCGGTGACTCGTCCGTGGAGTATTCCTTGGCGAGTTCGACCGCCTCGTCGATGGCCACGACGTCGGGGACGTCGTTTTCCCAGAGCAGTTCGTAGATGCCCAGGCGCAGGACGTTGCGGTCCACGCCCGGCATCCGGTCCAGCGTCCAGCCCACGGCATACGTGCCGATCAGGTCGTCGATCCGCTTGCGGTGCTCCTGGACGCCCTCGACCAGTTGCATCGTGTAGTCGGCGACCTGCGGCTCCGCCCGGTCGGCCTGGAACCGGCCGACCCAGTCCGCGAGGATGGTCACCGGGTCGACGCCGCGCTGGTCGGCCTCGAACAGGATCTGGAGCGCGCGCTTCCGGGTCTTGCTGCGGGCACCGGCCACTAGCTGTTCACGCGGCCCAGGTAGTCACCGGAACGGGTGTCGACCTTGACCTTCTCGCCCGTCGTGATGAAGAGCGGAACCGCGATCTCGAAGCCGGTCTCCAGCTTCGCGGGCTTGGTGCCACCGGTGGACCGGTCGCCCTGGACACCCGGCTCGGTGTACTCGATGAGCAGTTCGACGGAGGCCGGCAGCTCGACGTAGAGCGCGGAGCCCTCGTAGATCGCGACCGTCGCCTCGAAGCCCTCGAGGAGGTAGTTGGCGGCATCGCCGACGGTCTCGGGCGAGATCGGCAGCTGCTCGTAGGTGTCCGTGTCCATGAACACGAAGTCGGCGCCGTCCTTGTACGAGAACTGCATGCCGCGCTTGTCCACGGTGGCCGTCTCGACCTTGGTGCCGGCGTTGAAGGTCTTGTCCACGACCTTGCCGGAGAGGACATGCTTGAGCTTCGTACGAACGAACGCGCCACCCTTGCCGGGCTTGACGTGCTGGAACTCGACGACGGACCAGAGCTGGCCATTGTCGAGCTTGAGCACCATGCCGTTCTTCAGGTCGTTGGTCGTGGCCACGAGTGTGGTGTCTCCTGCGTGCTTCCGGGACCGGATGATCGCGCGTCGGAAGGGGCCGCCGAAAGCCGGCCCGCTACAGGACGAGCAACTCCTTGGTCGTGATGGTGAGTAGCTCGGGCCCGCCGTCTTCGAGCGGACGAACCACAAGGGTGTCCTCGATGCGGACACCGCCGCGGCCCGGGAGATAGATCCCCGGCTCGACGGTGACCGGCATGCAAGCGTCCAGCTTACCGGTCGCCGTCGGACCCAGACGCGGGTCCTCGTGGATCTCCAGACCGACGCCGTGGCCGAGGCCGTGCGGGAAGAATTCCAGGTAGCCGGCCTGCTCGATCACCTCGCGCGCGGCCCGGTCCACCGCGACCGCCTCGACACCGGGCACCAGCGCCTCGCGGCCCGCCTTCTGCGCGGCGAACACGACGTGGTAGATCTCCTGCTGCCAGCCGGCGGGCTCGGTGCCGATCACGAAGGTACGGGTCATGTCGCCGTGGTAGCCGTGATAGCGCGCACCGAAGTCGATCTTGAGGAAGTCGCCGTCCTCGACCCGCCGGTCCCCGGGGTCGTGGTGCGGGATCGCCGAGTTCGGCCCGGTCGCGACCACGGTGGGAAAGGCCACCGCGTCCGCGCCGTGGTCGGCCATCCGCCGTTCCAGCTCCATCGCGATGTGCCGCTCGGTTCGCCCGACCAGGATCGACTCGATCATCTCGCCGAGCGCCCGATCGCCGATCTCGCAGGCGATCCGCAGCGCGGCGATCTCCTCGACGTCCTTGATCCGCCGCAGGTCCTCGACCACCCGGCCGAGCGCGACCAGTTGCGCGGCGGCGTTGGTCTCGGCCAGCACGCCGCCCAGCGCCCGGTGCAGCTCGACGGTGACGTGTTGCTCCTCGATGGCCAGCCGCACCGCACCGGTGGAGGCGGCGCGCCTGGTCAACGTCTGCGCGCAGGCCCGATCGACGACCAGCTCGACGCCCGGCGACTCCTCCGTGGCCTGCGCCGCGTACCGACCGTCGGTGCACAACACCGCACCCGCGTCGGAGCCTTCGCCGGCGGCGCCCGGGGTGTACACCAGCAAGGCGGCGTTCGAACCGGTGAAACCGGTCAGATAGCGCACATTGACGAGATTGGTGATCAGGGCGACATCCGCGCCGGCGCCGGCCAGGCGGGAACGCAGCCGATCACGGCGGTGAGCATGGGCCTCGGGCATGGGAACAGCGTAGTCCCGTGGGATGTGCGGAGCCCGGTGTGACTCGGCGGACTGCATCGTTCGGGCTCGCCTACCAGGGCAATCACCCGATGGCCGGACAGCGGCCGACGGCCGGTCCTACGCTGCCTGCGAGGGGGTGTTCTTGAGTGGAAATCAGCGGAAATGACGGAGCCCGCACCACCCCGGTGGGCGCACGACTGCTGGCCCAGATCCGGGCGGCGGCGGCGCGCTACCGGGCGGCCGGGGCGGATCGGTCGGAGATCGAACGGCGGCGCGCCGCGGGCAGCCGCTACCCCGACGACGACAACCTGCTGCAACTGCGCGCGGCCCGGTTGGTGGAGCAGCACGAGGTGCCCGGCCAGGTGTTGCTGGCCACCTCGCCGGACGAGACCGGTCCCCGACTGGCCGAGCGCATCATCGGCGCGACCGACGACCTGCAGAGCCTGAACTTCCTCGCCCGGGGCATGCGGGCCGCCGCGTGTGTGGCGCGGATCTGGTTCTCGACGGGCGGGCCGATCCAACCGCAGGCCACCGGCTTCCTGGTGTCGCCGAGCCTGCTGCTGACCAACCACCACGTGTTCCCGGACGCGGCGACCGCGCGCGGCGCGTTCGCCGAGTTCGGCGCGGAGATGGGCATCGACAACGACCTGCCGACGCACACCACGCGCTATACGGCGGATCCCGACACCTTGTTCCTGACCGACGAGCGGCTCGACTTCTCCCTGGTCGCCCTGACGCCGGGCGGCGACGGTCGACCGGCGGGGCAGATCTTCGGGTACGTCGGGCTGATCGCGGCCGACGGCAAGCTGGTGGTCGGCGATCCGGTGAATGTGATCGGGCACCCGGAGGGGCGGCTCAAGGAGATCGCGATCCGGCAGAACCGGTTCACCCAGCGCTTCGACGACTTCTACCAGTACGAGACCGACACCGAGCCGGGCAACTCCGGCTCGCCGGTGTTCAACGATCAGTGGGAGGCGGTCGCGCTGCACCACGCCGGGGTGCCCGCGCACGACGCGAGCGGCGCGGTGCTGGACCTGCACGATCGGCCGTGGCGGCCGGAGCAGGGACTGGCCGAGGTCAAGTGGATCGCCAACGAGGGGGTGCGGGTCAGCGTGATCCTGGCCCGGCTGGCCGCGCTGGCCACGGACGACGCGCAGCGCGCGTTGCTGGCCGAGCTGGGTCCGGCGTCGGGGCTCGGTTCGGCGCCGGCGGTGTCCCCGACGGTGCCCGCGCCTCGGCCGCCGGGCGACGCGGCGGCGCTCGCGGCGGGCACCGAGGCGGCTACCGAGGCGGTCACCGCAGTCGGGGTGACCGGGCGGCCCGGCGCGTTCGGCGGCCGGGTGCGGCTGGTGTTCGTACACGGGCGCAGTCAGCAGGGGCACGATCCGGAGGAGTTGCGGCGCACCTGGGCGGCCGGGCTGAACAGCGGGCTGACCATGGCGGGGCTGCCGACGGTGGATCCGCAGGACGTCTGGTTCCCGTTCTACGGCGACCGGCTGGTGCAGGTGATGGAGTCGGCGCAGCCGGTCGAGCCGTCGTTGTCCGGGTCCGGGCAGGAGTTGTACGGCCGGCTGCTCGACGAGGCGGCGCGGCGGTCGGGGATGCCCACGTCGGGGCGGGTCGCGGTGACCGAGAGCATCTGGGACGACGTGGTGGGTTCGGTGCACGAGCCGCTGAGCTGGTTGGCCGCGCACACCGGGCTCGACCGGTTGGTGATCCAGACCGCGTTCAAGGACGTCGCGGCCTATCTGGACCAGGACGACACCCGCAACGCGGTGCTCGACCAGGTGCTGGCCGGGATGCCCGCGGACGGCCCGGTCGTACTGGTCGCGCACAGTCTGGGCACGGTGGTGGCCATGGATCTGTTGACCCGGCTGGGGCCGGCGGCGCCGGTGGCCGGGTTGATCACCGTGGGCAGTCCGCTGGGGATGGAGGCGGTCTACACGCACCTGCGGGTCGGCGGGCCACACCTGCCGGCCATCGCGGGGGCGTGGTTCAACGCGTGGTGCCCCACCGATCCGGTGGCGATCGGCTGCCCGCTGGCGGACGAGTGGAGCGGGTTGGCGGCGGAGTGCACGGTCTCCAATCCGCTGGATCGCCCGCATGACATCGGGGCGTATCTGGGGCATCGGGAGGTGGCGACGGCGATCGGGCGGTTACTGGCCTGAGCGGCGCGGACGTTACGCGGGCCCGGGTCACCCACGTGGGTGACCCGGGCCCGCGGCGTTCACCAGAACCGTGCCGTACCGGCTCAGCCGTCGAGTTCCTCGGCCAGCGCACGCAGCGCGAGGCGGTAGGAGCCGATGCCGAAGCCGGCGATCGTGCCGCTGGCGACCGCGGCCACCACGCTGGTGTGCCGGAAGCTCTCACGCGCGTACGGGTTGGAGATGTGTACCTCGATGAACGGCGCGGTGCGCTGGGCGACCGCGTCGCGCAACCCGTAGGAGTAGTGGGTGAACGCGCCGGGGTTCATCACCACCGGGATCCGACCGTCGGCGGCCTCGTGCATCCAGCGGATGATCTCGCCCTCGTCGTTGGTCTCGCGCACCTCGACGGCGAACCCCAGCTCACCGCCGAGCCGTTCGCACTCGGCGACCAGGCCCGGGTAGGAGGTGGCGCCGTAGACGTCGGGCTCGCGGCTGCCGAGCCGGCCGAGGTTGGGGCCGTTGAGGACGAGCACCCGGCGCGCGCTCACGCCGACACCTCGGCGTAGGCGGCGACCAGGAAGGTCGGGTCGGGGGCCTCCAGGACGACCGGCTTGGCCAGGCCGTCGAGGACGATGAAGCGCAACATGTCGCCGCGCGACTTCTTGTCCACCCGCATGGTTTCGAGCAGCTTGGGCCACGCGTCGCCGCGGTAGGTCAGCGGCAGGCCGACCGCGGCCAGCACACTGCGGTGCCGGTCGGCGGTGGCGTCGTCGAGCCGACCGGCGAGCCGGCCCAGCTCCGCCGCGTAGACCATGCCGACGCTGACCGCAGCGCCGTGTCGCCACTTGTAGCGCTCGGCCTTCTCGATCGCGTGCGCCAGGGTGTGGCCGTAGTTGAGGATCTCGCGCCGGCTGGCCTCCTTGAGGTCGCCGGCAACCACGTCGGCCTTGACCTGGATGGCCCGGGTGATCAGCTCGGCGGTGTCGGCGCCCTGCGGGGTGCGCGCGGCCTCGGGGTCGGCCTCGATCAGGTCCAGGATCACCGGGTCGGCGATGAAGCCTGCCTTGATCACCTCGGCCAGCCCGCTGACGTAGTCGTTGCGCGGCAGCGAGTCCAGCGTGGCCAGGTCGGCGAGCACGCCGGCCGGCGGGTGGAAGGCGCCGACCAGATTCTTCCCCTCGGCGGTGTTGATCCCGGTCTTGCCGCCCACGGCCGCGTCGACCATGCCGAGCAGCGTGGTGGGCATCGCGATCCAGCGCACCCCGCGCAGCCAGGTGGCCGCGACGAAGCCGGCCAGGTCGGTGGTGGCGCCGCCGCCGATGCCGACGATCACGTCGGAGCGGGTGAAGCCGGTCTGGCCGAGCACCGACCAGCAGTACGCGGCGACCGCGACGTCCTTGGCCTCCTCCGCGTTGGGCACCTGGATGGCGATCGCCTCGTAGCCCTGCTCGGCGAGGTCCTCGCGGACCGCTTCGCCGGTGGCGGTCAGCGCCTCGGGGTGCAGGATCGCCACCCGGCGGGCGGACGTGCCGATCAGGCCCGCGAGTTCGCCGAGCAGGCCGGTGCCGACGATCACGTCGTAGGGCTCCGAGGTGCCGCCGACGCGGATCCGGACGGGCGCGGAGGGGTTGCCGCTCATCGATTCACGTCTTTCTCGGGCTGCGTCTGCGTCTGCTCTTGGTGCGTCTGCTCTTGCTGCGGCGGCGCGGTGTCGAGGCCGGCGCCGATCTCGGCCGCCACGTCGTCCGGGGTACGGCCGGCGGTGTTCACCGTGACGGCGGCGACCTCGGTGTAGAGCGGCCGACGGGCCGCCATCAGCTCGCGCCAGCGGGCCCTGGGGTTGCCGACCAGGAGCGGGCGCGGCGCGTCCAGACCGACCCGCTTGACCGCGTCCGCGAGGTCGACGTCCAGGAAGACCACGTGGTGCCCGCGCAGCAGGGTGCGGGTGGCGGGGTCCAGGATCGCGCCGCCGCCGAGCGCGAGTACGCCGTCGTGCCCGGCGAGCGCCTCGGCGACGGCCCGGTGTTCGAGCGCGCGGAAGTAGGGTTCGCCCTCGTCGACGAACAGGTCCGGGATCGACTTGCCCGCACGCTCTGCCACGTCGGCGTCGGTGTCCCGGAAGCCGACCCCGTACGCGGCGGCGAGCAGCAGACCCACCGTCGTCTTGCCCGCGCCGGGCGGCCCGACCAGGACCACCAGCGGGCGGGCGCCCTCGTCCCGGTGGTCCGCAGTCTCGTGCTCCGCAGTGTCCCCGATGTCCGCCATGGCGCTACCGGATCTCCAGCGCGTCCAGGTAGCCGCGCACGTTGCGGGCGGTCTCGGCGGCCGAGTCACCGCCGAACTTCTCGGTGACCAGGTCGGCCAGCACGAGCGCGACCATCGCCTCGGCCACGATGCCGGAGGCCGGTACGGCCGCGACGTCGGAACGCTGGTGGTGCGCCTGCGCGGGTTCCCCGGTGCGCACATCGAAGGTGGCCAGCGCACGGGGCACGGTGGCGATCGGCTTCATCGCGGCCCGCACCCGCAGCACCTCGCCGGTGGACATGCCGCCCTCGACGCCGCCGGAGCGGTGCGAGGTGCGCTTGGCGCCGTCGGGGGTGTTGACGATCTCGTCGTGCGCCTTCGAGCCGCGCACCCGGGCCAGTTCGAAGCCGTCGCCGAGTTCGACGCCCTTGATCGCCTGGATGCCCATCAGGGCGCCAGCGAGGCGGGAGTCGAGCCGGCGGTCCCAGTGCACGTGGCTGCCCAGGCCGGGGGGCAGGCCGTAGGCGAGCACCTCGACCACGCCGCCGAGCGTGTCGCCGGCCTTCTGCGCGTCGTCCACCTCGGCAACCATCGCGGCCGAGGCCTCGGGGTCGTAGCAACGCACCGGGTCGGCGTCCAGACGCGCGGTGTCGTCGGGGCCGGGGAAGACGCCGGCGGGCGCCTTGGCCGCGCCGAACTCGACCACGTGGCTGACGATCCGGATGCCGGCGACCTGCTCCAGGAACGACTTGGCGACCGCGCCGAGCGCGACCCGGGCGGCGGTCTCCCGGGCGCTGGCCCGCTCCAGGATCGGCCGGGCCTCGTCGAAGCCGTACTTCTGCATGCCGGCCAGGTCGGCGTGGCCGGGCCGGGGGCGGGTCAGCGCGGCGTTGCGGGCCTGCGCGGCGAGCAGCTCGGGGTCGACCGGGTCGGCCGACATGACCGTCTCCCACTTGGGCCACTCGGTGTTGCCGACCATGATCGCCACCGGGCCGCCCTGGCTCAGCCCGTGCCGGACGCCGCCCAGGAAGGTGACCTCGTCGCGCTCGAACTTCATCCGCGCGCCGCGCCCGTAGCCCAGTCGGCGCCGCGCGAGCGCGTCGGCGACCACGTCGGTGGTGATGGGCACGCCGGCGGGCAGCCCCTCGAGGGTGGCCACGAGTGCGGGGCCGTGCGACTCCCCTGCGGTCAGCCAGCGTAGGTTGCCCACGAATGCTCCTTCTTGCGCCTGCTTGCGCTTTCCGCGTCCCGTGTAGGGGGGACGGCGCGGTGGCTCTCGGCCCGAATCCTTTCATGCCGGCGGAGGCCATCCCTCCCCGCGTCCATTTGCCGGACAGCCGGGCCGGCCGACCCTCGTCTCACCAGACGAGATGCAGCCGGGACACCTCGGCGCCGCACAACACGCCGCCGAGTGCGCCCAGGAGCAGCCAGGGCCCGAACGGCAGCCGGCTCTCCCGCCGGGCCCGGCCCACCAGGAGCAGCACGCCGGCGCCGAGTCCGGCGAGCAGGAAGGCCAGGAACGCGCCGGTGACCAGCACGCCCCAGCCCAGCCAGGTCAGATGCAGCCCGAGCACGCCGGCGAGTTTGACGTCGCCCATGCCGAGGCTGCCTCGGGAGAGCGCGGCCAGGCACAGGTGGTAGCCGGCCAGCGTGGCACCGCCGAGCAGCGCCCGGCGGTACGCGGTGAAGTCGCCCAGCGCGAGCGACTCCATGCCCAGCAGGGTCAGCCCGGTGGCCAGGGTCACCAGCAACACCGGATCGGGCAGCCGCAGGGTGCGGATGTCCACGATCGCAAGCGTGACGCCGGCGACCGCGAGCACCAGGAACGCGATCAGATCGAGCCCGGGCCCGAGGCGTACGGCGAGTAGGGCGCAGACGAAGGCGGTTGCCGCCGCGACCGGCAAGGGCCCGAATCGCCCCAGCGCGGCCGACACCGGTGCGACGGACACGCGCGGCGGATCCGCGCCCTGGGCGAGCAGCACATGCAGGGGTCGGGGCAACCCGAGCCCGGCGACGAAACCGAGCAGCGCGCAAACGAGAGTCAGTCCGGGGAACACCCCAGTGACGATACGCAGCATCGCCTGCCGATCACGTTCCGTCGCCCCCAGGTCCGAGCCGATGATCACACCGATGGCGGCGCCTGGGGACGACGAACTTGACGAACGGCTCACCGAGCAGCCGGTCGGCCCGCGTGCCTGCGTGCCTGCCTGCCTGTCTACCTGCCGACCGACTCGGTCACCGAACGACCCCGCCGATGCGACCCCGCCCCGCCAGCGCCGCCTCCCCCGCCGCGCGCATCGCGGCCAGTGGTCCCGGCCGGCCGGTCATCAACTCGACCTGGAGCACCGCCTGATGCACGAGCAGGTCCAACCCGCCCAGCACCGGACCACCCGCGTGTCCCCACGCGCCCGCGAGCGCGGTCGGCCACGGGTCGTAGACCACGTCGAAGAGCACCCCGGGCGCGCCGGGCACCTCGGCCGCGAGATGGTCCGCCGCGCCCTTGGGCGTGGTCGCCACCACCAGTGGGGCCCGCAACGCCTCGGCCGCGTCCGCCCACGGGCGCACCTCGACCGCGACGCCGAGCCGTTCGCCGGCCGCGCACATCTCGCGCGCCCGGTCGTCGCCGCGTACGTACACCCGTACCGGCCCGTCCGTGACCTCGCGCAGCGCGGCCAGCGCCGAGGTGGCGGTGGCACCCGCGCCGAGCACGGCCGCCGACTCGACCCGCCGCACGCCGCGTTCGCGCAGCGCCGCGACCAGGCCCGGTACGTCGGTGTTCTCGCCCACCCGGCGCCCGTCCGCGCCGCACACCACGGTGTTCACCGCGTCCACGTCGCGCGCGACCTGCGCGATCTCGTCGAGCAGCGGCCGGATCGCCCGCTTGAGCGGCATGGTCAACGACAGCCCGGCCCACGACGCGTCGAGCCCGGCGACGAAGCCCGGCAGGGCCGCCTCGTCGACCTCGAACGCGTCGTAGGTCCAGTGGGTCAGGCCCAGTTCGGCATACGCGGCCCGGTGCAGGACCGGGGACAACGAGTGCCGGATGGGGGCGCCGAGCACGGCGGCCCGGCGCGGGATCGGGGTCGTCACGGATTGGGGTGTTCCTTCATCCATTTCGCCAGCTCGGCCTTGTACTCCTGGAACTGGCTGTCACTGTCGGTGAACCTCGTGGTGCCTGCCAGCGGGTCGACGGTGACGAAGTACAGATACTTGCCCGCCGGCGGCGACACCGCCGCGTCGATCGCGGCCTTGCTCGGGTTGCCGATCGGCCCGGGCGGCAGGCCCTTCTTGACGCGCGTGTTGTAGGGGTTGCTCGCGTCGGTGAGTTCCTTGTTGGTGAGCTGGATGTTGCTCTTGCCGAGGTAGTAGTTGACCGTCGAGTCCAGGCCGAGCGACATGTTCTTGTCGAGCCGGTTGTAGATCACCTGGGCGACCTTGCCCTTGTCGTCGGTGGTCTTGCCTTCGGCCTCGACCAGGCTGGCGATGATGATCAGGTCATAGGGCGACTTGCCCGACTGCTGCGCCTTCGCCGGCAGTCCGTCCTTGTCGTACTCCTTGACCGCCCGGCTCACCATCTCCTTGACCACCACCAGCGGGTCCATCCCCGGCGCGGCGACGTAGGACCCGGGGAAGAGGAAGCCCTCGATGTTGCCCTTGGCGTAGTCCGGCAGGCCGAGCGAGGGATCCTTCGCGGCGGCGTCGACCTTCTCCTTCGGCACCTTGAGCGTCTTCGCCAACAACTCGAAGACCTGGGTGGCGCGCAGGCCGGGTCGAAGGATGAAGTCCTGCTTGTTCTTCGGGTTGACCAACAACTCGAACGCGGCCTTGGCGGACATCTGCTTGGCCATCGTGTATGCGCCGGGCTGGATCTTGGACGCGCGCTGGTCCTTGTCCTCGCGCGCGACCTTGGTGAACGCCTCGACGCTCTTGGTGACGCCGACCCGCTTGAGCTCGTTGGCCATCTGCGGGGTGGCCCAGCCCGGCTTGATCTCGACCACGAGCGAACCGCTGCCGTTGCCGCTGTAGTCCGGCGGCGGGCCGAAACGGTCCTTCAGGAAGCCATAGGCCCAGTAGCCGCCTCCGCCTACCACGGCGAGCACGATCACCAGTGCGAAGGACACCGCACAACCGCTGCGGTTCTTCTTCTTGCGACCCCGACCGCGCCGCCCGCCGCGGGAATTGTCCTCCTTGCCCCGTCGCCGGCTGCGCGGCTCCGACTCCGACTCCATCCGCAGTCCGAGATCGCTCATGCCGTGGGCCTTTCAGAGTCGGAGACGGGCCCGGCCGGAGCGGGTGGTGCCACGGCCTGGCCCGGCGGACGTCCGGAACCTCGCTCGGTGTCGAGCGCGTTTTGCAGGATCACGATCGCGGCGGCCTGATCGACCACACCGCGGGCTTTCTTGGCCTTGACGCCGGACGCCTGGAGTCCTCGGGTGGCGGTGACGGTGGTCAGTCGCTCGTCGACCAGGCGGACCTCGATCGCCGGGTCGAGCCGGGCCACCAGGCGGCCGGCGAAGGCGCGGGCCTTGGCCGCGGCGGCGCCCTCCTTGCCGGAGAGCGAACGCGGCAGCCCGACCACGACCTCGATCGCCTCGTACTCGGCGACGATCTCCAGGATTCGGGCCACGCCGCGCTTGCCCGCGGGCACCGTCTCCACCGGGGTCGCGATCAGGCCATGCGGGTCGCTGGCCGCGACGCCGATCCGAACGTCTCCCACGTCGACCGCAATTCGTACTCCGCGTCTCAAGGTCGGCTCTCCGTCACAGACTCTGCGTCACTGAACTATTCGGGCATGACGCCCCGTCATACAAGTCCCCCGGCAGTGCGGAGTCCGTTTCCAGACTTCCACACCGACCGGGGGAACGAGGGTAGGGGACGACTCAGGAGGCGCGTTCGGCAACCGTCCGGGTGACGGCGGCCAGTGCGTCGGCGACCTTGGCGGGGTCCGAGCCACCACCCTGGGCCACGTCGTCCTTGCCGCCACCGCCGCCGCCGAGGGTCTGCGCGGCGACCCGGACCAGTTCGCCGGCCTTGACGCCACGCTCGCGCGCGGCCTCGTTGGCGGCCACCACGACCATCGGCTTGCCGCCCACCACGGACACCACCGCGACCGCGGCCGGCCGACCGGCCAGCCGGCCGCGCACGTCGAGCGCGAGCTTGCGCAGGTCGTCGGGCGTGGTGCCGTCGGGGAGCTGCCCGGTGGCCAGCGCCACGCCGTGCACGTCCGCGGCACCGTCGACCAGACCGGCGGCGGCCTGGAGCACCTGGGCGCCGCGCAGCGCGGCGATCTCCTTCTCCGCGTCGCGCAGTTTGGCCATGATCGAGGCGACCCGCTCGGGCAGCTCCTCCGGGCGGCCCTTCACCACGTCGGTGAGCTGGTTGACGATGGTGTGCTCGCGCGCCAGGAAGTTGTACGCGTCGGTGCCCACCAGCGCCTCGACCCGGCGCACACCGGCGCCGATCGAGGATTCGCCGAGCAGCTTGACCAGGCCCAGTTGGGCGGTGTTGTGCACGTGCGTGCCGCCGCACAGTTCCTTGGAGTAGTCCCCCATGGTGACCACGCGGACCCGGTCGCCGTACTTCTCGCCGAACATCATCACGGCGCCCTGCTTCTTCGCCTCGTCCATCGACATCACCTCGGCGGTGACGTCGAGGTCGCGCGCGAGCACCTCGTTGATCTTCTGTTCGACGTCGGTGAGCACGCTCGCCGGTACCGCGCCGGGCGCGCCGAAGTCGAAGCGGAAGCGGCCGGGCGCGTTCTCCGAGCCGGCCTGCGCGGCGGTGGGGCCGAGCGCGTCGCGCAGCGCCTGGTGGGTGAGGTGGGTGGCGCTGTGCGCGCGGGCGATCGCGTTCCGGCGCTTGGTGTCGATCTGCGCCAACGCCTGGCCGCCGACCAGCACTTCGCCGACCTGGACCCGGCCGCGGTGCACGGTGACACCGGCCACGGGGGTCTGCACGTCGCGGACCTCGACCACGGCGCCGGTGTCCAGGCGGATCCGGCCGGTGTCGGCGAGCTGGCCGCCGCCCTCGGCGTAGAAGGGGGTGTGGTCGAGTACGACCTCGACCTCGTCACCCTCCTGCGCGGCGGGCGCGGGCACGCCGTCGACGAGCAGCCCGACCACGGTCACCTCGTTGGTGGTGTCCAGGTAGCCGGTGAACACGGTGCCGCCGGCCGCGTCGGCGACCTCGCGGTAGACGGAGAGGTCGGCGAGGCCCTGCTTGCGTGCCTGCGCGTCCTTCTTGGCCCGCTGCCGCTGCTCGTTCATCAGCCGGCGGAAGCCGTCCTCGTCGACCGCGAGACCCTGCTCGGCGGCGATCTCCAAGGTCAGGTCGATCGGGAAGCCCTCGGTGTCGTGCAGCAGGAAGGCCACCTCGCCGGGCAGCACGTTCCGGCCCTCGCTCTTCGCCTTGACGATCGATTCGTCGAGCAGCGCGGTGCCGTCCTGGAGGCGGGCCAGGAAGCGCTTCTCCTCGGCGACCGAGACGGCGTCGATCCGCTCGGCGTCCTCGGTCAGGTTCGGGTATTGCGGACCCATCGCCTTGATCGTGGTCTCGACGAGATCGTGCAGCGTCGCGCCCTCGGCGCCCATCATCCGCATGTTGCGAATCGCCCGGCGCATCATCCGGCGCAGCACATAGCCGCGGCCCTCGTTGCCCGGCACCACGCCGTCGCCGATCAGCATCACCGCGGTGCGCACGTGGTCGGCGACCACGCGCAGCGACACGTCGGTGCGCCGGTCCTGCCCGTAGGTCTTGCCCGCGAGGTCGGCGGCGCGGTCCAGGATCATCCGCGACGTGTCGATCTCGTACAGGTTGTCGACGCCCTGGAGGATGCAGGCGAGCCGCTCCAGGCCGAGCCCGGTGTCGATGTTCTTCGCGGGCAGCTCACCGAGGATCGGGTAGTCGTCCTTGCCGGTGCCCGGGCCGCGTTCGTACTGCATGAAGACCAGGTTCCAGATCTCCAGGTAGCGCTCGCCGTTGACCGCCGGGCCGCCCGCCTCGCCGTAGGCGGGGCCGCGGTCGTAGTTGATCTCCGAGCACGGGCCGCACGGGCCGGGCACGCCCATCGACCAGAAGTTCTCCGACTTGCCCAGGCGCTGGATGCGCTCGGCGGGTACGCCGATCACCTCGCGCCAGATCCGCTCGGCCTCGTCGTCGTCGAGGTAGACGGTGATCCACAACTTCTCCGGGTCCAGCCCGTAGCCGCCGTCCTCGATCGAGTTGGTGAGCAACTCCCAGGCGAGCGCGATCGCGCCCTCCTTGAAGTAGTCGCCGAACGAGAAGTTGCCGCACATCTGGAAGAACGACCCGTGCCGGGTGGTCTTGCCGACCTCTTCGATGTCGAGGGTGCGCACACACTTCTGCACGCTGGTGGCGCGCTTGAAGCCGGGCTTGACCTCACCGAGGAAGTAGGGCTTGAACGGCACCATGCCGGCGTTCACCAGGAGCAGCGTGGGGTCGTCCGCGACCAGCGACGCCGAGGGGACGACGGTGTGTCCGCGCTCTTCGAAAAAGCGCAGCCAGCGCTTGTGGATCTCGGCCGATTCCATCAGCTGCCGTCCCTTCGGTCGTACCTTGCTTTGCCTTCGTACAGCTCGCGCGGGTCGTAGTGATCCCGCCCGTCGTGCCAGTAGTCGTCCTGCGGCTCGCGTGTGCCGGGCAGCGCGCGGCGGAGCGGGGCGGGCGGCAGCGCGGCGGCGGAGACGTCCGCGCCGATCGCGCGGTACAACTCCTGCTCGCGCTCCGCCATGCCCGCGCGGACCTCGTCCGCGAAGTATTTGATCGCCTCGCCGATGCCGGTGACATTGTCGGCGACACCCTCGGGCGTGTACTTGTACGCCTTGTCCTTGACCTTGCGCGCGGCCCACACGCCGGCGCCGGCGCCGACCGCGATCCAGAACAGTCTCGCCATCGGTCAGCCCCTCCCGCGCATGCCGCGCTGCCGGGCGACCTTCTGCGCCTTGGCCGCGACCCGCACCCGGCGGCCGAGTTCGGCGCGCTGCTGCGCGGACAGCGCGCGGCGCACACCGTAGCTGAACGCGGCGGTCTTCACGAGTGGGCCGCCCAGGGTGGCGGCGACCGTGGAGGACAGCGCGGTGGCGTTCGTGGTCATGGTCTGCACGTTGCCCGCGATCTGGTCGACCCGGCCCATCTGGGCGTTGGTCGCCCGGACCGTCTCGGTGACCTCGTCGAGCAGCGGGACCGCCCGGTCCGCCACCCCCGCGACCAGGGTCGTGGCCTCCTTGAGCACCTTCGTCAGCTTGACCAGAGCCAATGCGAGAAAGGCGACCAGGATCGCCCAGAAAACCGCGATGATCATCAGCGCGACTTCGCCACCCGACACCGTCATGCGCTCCTTGATGAGTGGGATCAGTCGAGGTGGCGAAGACGCGTCGCCCACCTCGGAAAACCCGACCCTACCGCGACCGCGCGGGTCCCCTCGTCCGAGGAAACCCGCGCGGTCGGCGTGGCGCGTGTCGTGGCGGGTGTCGCTTCCTGATCGATACCCGATGCGGTTGTTGATCCATGGGGCGGTCTGCGCGGATCGCCCGCGGAGCCGCTCGGGGCGCGCCGTCGGACGTGGTCGCGGACGTGGTCGCGGTCAGCGCGAGTAGTACTCCACGACCAACTGCTCGTCGCAGATCACCGGGACCTCGCGGCGCTGCGGGAGCCGGTCCAGGCGGGCCATCAACTTGTCCAGGCGGGCCTCGATGTAACGCGGGGTCTCGGCGGCGGCGAACCCGCCGGCCTGGACCACCTGGAACAGCGGCTTGGTACGGCTGCGCTCGCGCACGGCGACGATGTCGTCCGGCTTGAGCCGGTAGGACGGCTTGTCCACCTTGCCGCCGTTGACCTCGATGTGGCCGTGGGTGACCATCTGGCGCGCCTGGTAGACGGTGCGCGCGAAGCCCGCGCGGAGCACGAACGCGTCGAGCCGACGTTCCAGGTCGACCACCAGTTCGTCGCCGGTCTTGCCCGCGTGCTTGTTGGCGCGGTCGAACGCGGCCCGCATCTGCACCTCGGAGATGTCGTACTGGAAGCGCAGCCGCTGCTTCTCCATCAGCCGGGTCTTGTAGTCCGAGGACTGCTTGCGACCACGACCGTGCTCGCCCGGCGGGTAGGGCCGGTTCTCCAGGTACTTGGCGGCCTTGGGGGTGAGCGCCACACCCAGCGCGCGACTGCGGCGGATCTTGGGGCGCGTCTGGTTCGTCAAGGTCGGGTCCTCCGTGCGGGGCTGTTCGGGTGTGGGCTGTGTGCCGGTGGTGCTCTGTTGCGGTGGTGCTCTGTTGCGGTGGTGCTCTGTTGCGGTGGTGCTCTGTTGCGGTGGTGCTCTGTTGCGGTGGTGCTCTGTTGCCGTGCTGGTCGGCTGCCGTGCTGCTGTGGGCGGTCTCGGGGTGGGCCGTGCGATCGGGGCCGTCTTGCCAAGATCGACCTACTTAGGTAAGCCTAACCTTAACGACGATGCGTTCGGTAGCCCACTCGGGGGTCGCGAACGAGCGCCACACAGCGCCACACCTGGAGGACGCCATGTCTGTTCCCACCGAGGCCAACGCCGGGCGTACCGATGTCTCTTCCCGACGGCCGCGAACCGCCGAGCGGGCCCGCACCCTGGCCGCCTTCGCCGGCTCGGCCACCCTCGACCTCCCCGGCGACCGGGAGGAACACGTGATCCCGGCCGCGCGCGCGGTCGAGCCGGACGGCTCGCTGCTGCTCCTGGTCCCCGGCGAGACCGCGGCGGTCGTGCTGACCGCGCGGGAGGACACGGCCGCGGTGCTGCACCTGGTGGACGTCGCGCCGGTCGCGGTGCCGCACCGGGTCCGGGCGCACTGCTGGATCGCGGGGTGGCTGAGCATCCCGACCGGCGCCGACGCCGACACGGCAGCCACCCGGCTGGCCGAGGTGGCACCGGACCCGACCGCGTCCTCGCGGGCCGGCACCATCGTGCGGCTCGAGGTCGGCGAGGTGCTGGTGGACGACCTGTGGGGCACGGGACATGTCGAGCCCGACGACTACGCCGACGCCGCGCCCGATCCGCTGGCCGGGCACGAGGCCGAGCTGCTCCAGCACCTGGCCGCCGCGCACGGGGACGACCTGTCCCGCCTCGCCATGGTCGCGGGCGCGCCGGCCTGCGCGGATCGGGTCGCGCCGGTGTCGCTGGATCGACACGGCATCCGACTGCGCACCGGCGGACCCGAGCGCACGTGCGACGTGCGCTTCGAGTTCGAGGCCCCGGTGGCCGACCCGATGGAACTCGGCGGCGCGCTGCGGCGTCTGCTGCAGGGAATCCACGAGACGCCGGGCGGAGCGTGAGGTTTCGGGCGGGGGGGTCGGCGACGGGGTGGGGCGGATGCCGGGGAGGGGGGTCGGGTTCCGGGGAGCGGGGGTTGGGTGTCGGGGGCAGGGCCACCGGCTGCCGGTTGCCGGCGGCCAGGGAGCCGGGCGGGGCGCCGGAGAGCGGGGACCGGGGTCGGGGTCGGGGTCGGGTCGGGGTCGCATGATGTGCCGCTGGTCGATCAGCCCCCGCCCAAGGGCCCGTTGCCGTGCCGGGCAGGGAGCGCCGTGCGGCTGTCGGGGTCGCATGATGCGCCGTCGGGCGGGCAGTCTCTCCGTCCCGGGGCGGGCGCCGGCGCGGACCGGGCCGGGTCGGGTGCCGGAAACCGGCTAACGTTTCGGGTCGCGGCATCGGGTGGGCCATCCACCCGGACGGCTCGCCACGGCGGACCGACGACGAGACCGCCGGCACGGGACGGACCGCGGCGGGACGGCGAAGGGACGACACGGGGTGTCGGAGCAGTACGGGCGGCACGAGCCGGCGCGGCCGGCGGACGAGGACACGAATGGCCTCGGCCGGCCGAGCCCGCGCGCGCCCTGGGAGCCGGAACGCCGGGCGCCCCGGTCCGGCGCGAGCCCGTGGCAGGACCGGCTGCGCACCCAGCTGCGGTTCAGCGGGCACACCGCGAGCATCCCGATCGTGCCGCCCGCCGCGGAGAAGCCCGAGGCCGGGCCGTCCGTCCCGCGCGTGCTCGATCTGGCGCTGCGCACCGGCGAGTTGTTGCTGGCCAGCGGCGAGGGTGGGGAGGACGTCGAGGCGGCGATGCTGGGCATCACCGACGCGTACGGCCTGGAACGCTGCCAGCCCAATGTGACCTTCGTCGCGATCACGCTGTCGTACCAGCCGTCCCTGGTCGAACCCCCGGTCACCGGGGAGCGGGTGGTACGCCGCCGCGCGGTGGACTACACCCGGCTCGACGAGGCGCACCAGTTGGTCGCGGCGATCACCGGGGCCGAATTGACCCTGGAGGAGGCGTACCACCGCCTCGCCGACATCCGCCGCAATCGGCACCCCTATCCGCGCCGACTGCTCCTGCTGTCCGCGGGACTGATCGCGGCCTTCGCGAGCGTGATGGTCGGCGGCGGACCGATCGTGGCGCTCGCGGCCTGTGTGGCGGCGCTGATCGGTGAACGGCTGGCCCAGTTGCTCTCCGATCGCGGCGTGCCGGAGTTCTACCAGTTCGTGCTCGCGTCGATGCCCGCCGCGGCGATCACGGTGCTGATGATCAAGGTGGGCGTCGGGATCAATCCGTACGCGGTGGTCACCGGCGGGCTGTTCGCGCTCCTGCCCGGCCGCGCGCTGGTCGCCGCCGTACAGGACGGCCTGACCGGCTTCTACATCACCGCGGCGGCCCGACTGCTCGAGGTCTTCTACCTCATCGTCGGGATCATCGTCGGCATCTCGATCGTGCTCTACATCGGCGACCGGGTCGGCGTGCAGTTCACCGTCGAGGGGACGTTCAACCTCAACGCCAACCCGCGCATCGTGCAACTGCTCGCTGCGGGCGGGGTGTCGCTGACCTTCGCGGTACTGGTCCAGGTACGGCGCGTGTTGCTGCCGGTGGCGGCGGCGGGCGGCGCGGTCGGCTGGGCGGTGTTCCAGGTGCTCCGCGAGGCGGGCGCCGCTCCGGTCCTGGCCACCGCCGTGGCCACCGGCCTGCTGGGCCTGCTGGGCCAGTTGCTGGCCCGCTGGCACGGCACGTCGGCGCTGCCGTACGTCATCCCGGCGATCGGCCCGATGTTGCCGGGCAGCGCGATGTACCAGGGCATGCTGGCCCTGGCCCTGGGCCACACCGACACCGGCTGGCGCAGCCTGGTCAACGCGGCATCACTGGCCCTGGCCCTGGCGGCGGGCGTGAACGTCGGCTCCGAGGCGGCCCGCTTCGTATTGCCCTCGCCACCGCCGCGCACGGGGCGCGAGATGCGCCCGGCGTCGAAGCGGACACGGGGGTTCTGAGGGCTGCGGGCGGCCGGGGACCGCGCTCAGGGTTTCGAGTGCTCCGGGTGTTCCGGGTGTTCCGGGTTTTGTGAGTGTTCCGGGTGTTGTGAGTGTTGTGAGTGCGTCAGGTGCTCCGGGTGCGTCAGGTGCTTCAGGGTGAACTCCGGTAGTGCGTAGGCACCTCCCTGCGGAGCATCCGGGTCCGCCGGGGTGTCGGCGTCGGGGATGTCGGCGGCGTGCTGTTCGGCGTCGTCGACGGGGGTGTAGGCCAGTTCGGCGGGTGTGGGTAGGGCCCAGAAGCGGCGGGTGTTGGCCGATACCGCGTAGGCGGCGGTGAACCCGGCGCCGGCCGGCGCGGCGAGCGCGGCTCGGACGTAGCCGACGCAGTCGCGCGGGCTCAGCCACGTGGCCAGGTGGCGGGGCTCGACCGGGGCCGGTTCGAGACTGCCGATCCGCAGACAGATCACCGACAGGCCGAACTTGTCCGCGTACAGCCGCCCCAACGCCTCGACGGCAACCTTGCTCACCCCGTACAGGCTGTCCGGGCGCACCGGATCGTCCGGCCCGGTGTGTCGCCCGACCGGATGGAAGCCGGTGACCCGATTGCTGCCGGCCAGTACGACGCGCGGGACGCCGGTGCGCCGGGCGGCCTCCAGGACGGTGTGCGTGCCCAGTACGTTCGCCCGGACCAGGTCCGGGAGCGGCGCCTCGTCCGGGATGCCGGCCAGGTGCACCACGGCCCGCGCGCCGACGAACGCGGCCTCGACGGCCGGCGCGTCCAGGAGGTCGAGGGTACGCACCTCCTCGACCGGGTCCTCCGCGCGGAGCGGGACCAGGTCGAGCAGCACCAACCGCTCCACCTCGCCGCGCAGCGCCCGACGCAGCACCGTCCCGATCCGCCCCGCCGCACCGGTGACCACCAGGGTCCCCGCGCCGGCTGCGCCCGCTGTACCCATGGCACTCCTTCGCCCCCTCGCCCTCGATCCGACGCCCGCAGCCTGCCCCGCCGGGGCGGGAACGACGCGCGCGCCGGGGGCGTTCGGATTCTGGGGCCGGTGATCGAGCGCCGGATCCCCGATTCGACCCAGCCGAAGCACGGAGGGCCCCGCATGCCGGACGCGCACCCAGCCACCGGGCCGCTCGCCGCGTTGCGCACCTGGTCCCCGCCGACCGGAACGCCGGTACGCGCGGTGGTACTGGTCCTGCCCGGCGGCCGAGCGCGCAGTCGGCAACCCGCCTCCACGCGCAACCTGGCCTATCGCCGGATGGTGCCGATCGCCCGCGCCATCCACCGCGCGACGCGCGCGGAGGGCGCCGAGACCTGGCTGCTGCGCTACCGGGTACGCGGCTGGAACGAGCCCGATCTCGACCCGGTCCAGGACGCGTGGTGGGCGCTCGAAGGTATCCGCGCCCGCTACCCGAACGCCCCGGTCACCCTGGTCGGGCACTCGATGGGCGGCCGGACGGCGCTACGGGTGGCCGACCACGAGAGCGTGCACACGATCTGCGCCCTCGCCCCCTGGATCGAGGACGACGAGCCGCACACCCAACTCGCCGACCGGGACGTGGTCATCGTGCACGGCACCGCCGACCACACCACGAGCCCGAAGGCCTCACACCGCTACGCCCTGACCGCCCGAGAGGTCTCCCCGCGCGTCTGCCGCTTCGAACTCCCCGACGGCCACGCGATGCTCCGCCACGCCCCGACCTGGACCACCCTGATCCGCCGCACGGTGGTAGGCGCGGTCACGGGGGAGGTCGACCCGGAAATCGCCCAGGCAATGCGAGCCCCCACCCCGGACGGCCTACGCACGATCGCCCCCTGAACACGACGACACGACGCGGGCCCTGAACACACCCCGCCCCGGCACGCCTGAACTCCCGGCCGGGAGCACGTCTTGCCGGTCCGGCACGCGGCCGTTACCACCCGGGTCGGCTTGGCTGGTTCGTGGTGGGGGGCGGTTGGCCGCTTGGCGTCGTGGTGTGGGGCTGGTGTGGGGCGGCCCCGGGTCCGTTCGGCGGGGCCGGGTCGTGGCAGGTGGCCGCCGTGTCGTCGTTGCACGTCCCCTCCGGGGCCGGGGTCTTTGCTTGGTGCTCCGCATCCGTTGTTGCCCGTCCACTACGTGGCCGTTACTGCCCGGGTCGGCTTCCTCCGACTCGCGGTCGGGGGCCGTTGTCCCTTGGGCGTCGTGGTGTTGGGCTGCTGCCCTGGTTGGCCCCGGGTCCGTTCGGCGGGGCAGGGTCGTGGCGGTGGCCGCCGTCTCGTCGTTGCACGTCCCCTCCGGGGCCGGGGTCTTTGCTTGGTGCTCCGCATCCGTTGTTGCCCGTCCACTACGTGGCCGTCACTGCCCGGGACGGCTTCCCTGGTTCGCGGTCGGGGGCCGTTGTCCGCTCGGCGTCGTGCTGTTGAGCTGGTGCGTGGTGGCCCTGGGTCCGTTCGGCGGGGCCGGGTCGTGGCAGGTGGCCGCCGTGTCGTCGTTGCTCGTCCCCTCCGGGGCCGGGGTTTTTGCTTGGTGCTTCGCATCCGTTGTTGCCCGTCCACTACGTGGCCGTTACCACCCGGGACGGCTTCCCTGGCTCGTGGTCGGGGGCGGTTGTGCGTGGGGCGTCGGGGTGTTCGGCCGCTGCGCAGGCGTTCCGGCCTCCTGCGATTTGGTCGACTTCCGTTAGGGGCGTGGGTTTGTTGGCTCGGGTTGCGCCGGCGGGGTGTGTGAGGCGCTCGGTTCTCCGTCGGCGTGCGGCCCTTTTTGCCTTGTCGTGCCTCGGTTTCGGCCCGGAGAGCACGAAACCGGCACTCGCCGACCTGCGAGGATCTGGGTGCCGGGTGAAACCGCAGGTCACGCCTCGTCTCGAGCCTTGGGAGTCTCGTCGGGATCCGGTTTCGGTCCCGAGGAGAGAGTGGGAGCCGGGGTGGGCTGCGAGACGCGGCATGGCCACCGACCGCCGGGGGCCGCCGCCGGGACAACGGCCCCCGACCGCGAGTCGGGGGATGCCGACCAGGGCGGTAACGGCCACGTAGTGGACGGGCAACAACGGATGCGAAGCACCAAGCAAAGACCCCGGCCCCGGAGGGGACGTGCAACGACGAGGCGGTGGCCACCGCCACGAGTCGGCCCCGCCGAACGGACCCGGGGCCAACCCCACACCAGCCCAACCCCACGACGCCAAGCCGCCAACCGCCCCCGACCGCGAGTCGGGGGATGCCGACCAGGGTGGCAACGGCCACGTAGTGGACGGGCAACAACGGATGCGAAGCACCAAGCAAAAACCCCGGCCCCGGAGGGGACGAGCAACGACGAGGCGGCGGCCACCCGCCACGACCCCGCCCCGCCGAACGGACCCGGGGCCAACCCCACACCAGCCCAACCCCACGACGCCAAGCCGCCAACCGCCCCCGCCACGACAACCCAAGCCGCCCCAGGCAAAAGCAGCCACCCAACAGACGCGCAACGCCACTCGGCAGGTCGCCGGGCGCGGGTCGGCCATGTCGCGCCGCGCCCCCGCCCGCACGGTCACGAAGCAGGCGAGCCAAGCGTCGCGGGAGCGGCCGCGCGCGCCTGCCCCGCGCCCGTCGCGAGGCGCACGTGCGGCGCCGCTATGTCGCGCCCGCGCCTACGCCCCATGTCCGGCTGCGTTCCCGGTTGTTGCTTGGTCGCCCGCCAGCAGGGTTGCTTGCGCTTCGCGCTTGCCGCCCGATTGGTCCGTGCTACTCCGTTGTCGGTGGCTCGCCGCTGAGGCGGGCTCGGGTCCAGGTGGTGATTTCGGCGTAGCGGGCCTCGGCGCCGTGGCGGGTCGGGTGGTAGTAGGTGCGGCCGTGGATGGCGTCGGGGGCGTACTGCTGCGTGGCGACGCCGCCGGGGACGTCGTGGGGGTAGACGTAGCCCTGGGCGTGGCCGAGCTTGGCGGCGCCCTTGTAGTGGCCGTCGCGCAGGTGCGGCGGTACCGGACCGGCCAGGCCCTTGCGGACGTCGGCTAGCGCGGCGTCGATCGCCAGGTAGGCCGCGTTCGACTTGGGCGCGAGCGCGAGGTGGATCGCCGCCTGGGACAACGTGATCCGCGCCTCGGGGAAGCCGATCAGCGCCACCGCCTGGGCCGCGGCCACGGCGACCTGGAGCGCGGTCGGGTCGGCCATCCCGATGTCCTCGCTGGCCGAGATCATCAGCCGGCGGGCGATGAAGCGCGGGTCCTCCCCCGCGTCCACCATCCGCGCGAGGTAGTGCAGCGTCGCGTCCACGTCCGAGCCCCGGATCGACTTGATCAACGCGCTCGCGACGTCGTAGTGCTGATCGCCGTCCCGGTCGTACCGCACCGCCGCGCGATCCACCGCGCTCTCCAGTGTGTCCAGCGTGATCGTGTCCTCGCCCTTGTCGGCCGCCGACCCCGCGCCCGCCTCCAACGCGGTCAGGATCCGCCGCGCGTCGCCGCCCGCGATCCGCAGCAGGTGCTCCTCGGCGTCCGGGTCGAGCGTCAACGTCCCCTTCAGCCCGCGCTCGTCGGCCAGCGCCCGGTGTACCAACTCACGCAGGTCCTCGTCGGTCAACGACTCCAGGGTCAGCAGCAGCGACCGGGAGAGCAGCGGGCTGATGATCGAGAAGTAGGGATTCTCGGTGGTCGCCGCGATCAGCGTCACCCACCGGTTCTCCACCGCGGGCAGCAGCGAGTCCTGCTGGGCCTTGGAGAAGCGGTGGATCTCGTCCAGGAACAACACCGTGTCGCGCCCCTGCGCACCGGCCTGGCGGCGCGCGTCCTCGATCACCGCGCGCACCTCCTTGACGCCCGCCGTGATCGCCGACAACTCCACGAAGCGCTGCTCGGTAACCCGGCTGACCACGTAGGCCAGCGTGGTCTTCCCGGTCCCGGGCGGCCCCCACAGGATCACCGAGGTCGGCGCGGTGACCCGACTGTCCGACGACACCAACCGGCGCAGCGGCGATCCCTCGCCGAGCAGATGCCCCTGGCCGACCACCTCGTCCAGATCGCGCGGTCGCATCCGCACGGCGAGCGGCGCCAACGAGGGGTCCTTGGCCTGCCGGGCCTCGGCAGCGGCGGTGAAGAGATCGGCGTCCACCCCCCGACCCTAACCCCGCCCCTACCGCGACACCCCCGTCGCCTTCCCTACCGCAGCACCCCCGCCGCCTTCGCCGTCTGCAGCCACTCGGGAAACTCGTTCATCAGGTTGTCGAACAGGTCGCCGTCGCGCATCCGCCGGGGATCGGCGCCGGCCTCGAAGAAGCCCGCGTTGTCGACCACGCGGTACTTCGGGGCGGGCAGGTCGTCCAGGCGGTGCAGGAAGCGGAACTCGTCCCGGCCGAAGCCGATGAACTGCCAGAAGATCGGCAGCTCGGCCGCCTTGCACAGGGTCTTCTCCGCCGCCTTGGCGTTGTTCGGCGCACCGTCGGTCTGGAAGATCACGAACGCCGGATCGGTGGCGCCACACGAGCGGTAGTGCGCTATCACCGCCTCCATCGCGGACACGTAGTCGGTCGTACCCATGTGGCCGAGCTTCTTGTGCAGCGCGGCGATCCGGCCGCCGTAGTTGTCCAGCGAGATCTCCTCGGCCCGGTACGCCTTCGTGTCGAAGAAGATCACCGGCACCGTGCCGTCGTCGTCGAAGTGCGCGGCGGCGGCCAACACCCGGTCGGCGAGCGCCTGCACGCTGCCGTTCTTGTAGAAGGGCGCCATGCTGCCGGACCGGTCCAGGACCAGGTAGACCGCCGCGCGCACGCCCGCGAGCCGGTTCTTCTCCAGGCTGACCCCGGCGGCCTTGTAGAGGCTGACCAGCCCGGGCGCGGAGCGCTCGATCTTGTCCAGACTGACCGCCGAACCGCTGCCGCTGCGCACCGTGGCCGAGGGTGCGGCACCGGCCGCGGGCGCGGCGGACGGAGTCGGCTTCGACTTCTTGCGGCCGAACAGCGAGAAGGGCATGGCGAGGGCTCCCAGCAGTCGAACGAATCGGGTGGCCGCCCCCTCCCGGGGGCTTCCCGCGCCCACGCTCCCAGATCCGCCGCCGCCGCGAACAGGGGCAGATCCATCACGAATCGGCCATGTCACACCCCACCCGTCGGTCCCGGACCTGTGCCGCGGTCCACCCGGGCGGCACCACCACGACCTCGCCGATGTCGCCGGCCCACATCACCTGTGGTCCGAACGCCTCGGCCAGCGCGGCCACCGCCCGCTCCGCCGCACCCGCGCCCGGAGCCCGGCAGGTCAGCCCGGACGCCGGCTCGTCGACCCCGATCCGCTTGCGCTCGCCCGCGACCGCCACCGCGAGCCCGCCCAGGTGATCGGCCTCCCCTCCCCCGGGCTGCTCCGGCAGCGGGTTCACCACCTCGGCGCCGTCCACCCACAGGGTGAACCAGCAGCGCGCGGACAGTCCTTCGCCCCGCAGGACGGCCAATACCTCGCCCACTCCCGGATAGGACGCGGCGCGCGCCTCCTCCAGGAGATCGGCCGGCACCGGCGTGCCGAACGACTCGACGAACTCCAGGCCGCCCTCGCCATCGGTGAACCAGCGCAGCGGATTGATGTGCACGGTGTGGCTCATGCGACCTCCCGATTCGCGCCCCGACCTCGACCCGTCCCAGCATCCCGCCCGGCTCCGACATACGGACCGACCGCGACGGGGGCAACAGGTCCGACCGCTCCGCCTGTTCCACCTGTTCCGTCTCTTCCGCCGCCCGAGCCCGCCGCAGGCACCGGCGCCGGCGGCTCACCCCGCTCGGCGACCCCGGCCGGGTCCGCCCGCCCCACCGTGGTCGGCCGCCGTCGGCGCTGCGAGACGTGGAACCACTCCTGCCAGTCCCGCGTGCCCTCGATCGCCTGCACGCGCGCCATCGCGTACAACCGGGTCGGCGGCGAGCCGCGATAGCGCAAGTTGGCCATTGTGCCGTCCGGTTCGGCCAGGAAACGCGCGATGGCGCCCTGCGTCCAACCCCGGCCGAGCACGGTGGACCGGGTCACATATTCCGCCGGCACCTGCCGCCCGGTCGCATCCTCCGCCGCCATGTCGACCTCCCCGAATCGCCCGAACCGGCCCAGCGCCGGCTCGACTTCCAAGGTAGGCAGGCACGCTCGCACCCGCTCCGAGCCTGTGCAGAAGCGTTTCGGCTACTCCGCCGAGTCGACATTCACCACGGCAAACGCCGAAAGGCGACCCACCAGGATCGATCGATCGATCGATCCGGCAAGCCGCCCTCAGCCACCCAGGTTCCCGGATCCCGGGTCCCGGGTCCCCCGGATCCGGGGATCCCAGGTCCCGGGATCCCAGGCCCCCAGGCCCCCCGAAAACTCAGCCCTGCGACGCCGAACCCGACCCCGCAGCCGCAGCCGCACCACCAGCACCGGCCGCCTCACCCGAAGCCGCCCCCGAGCCCGACCCAGCCCCAGACCCGGACTCAGCCCGAGCCCCAGCCCCAGCCCCGGCCGACCCAGCCCCACCCTTCGGCTTGGCGTCGATCCCCGCCTCCCGCCGCTGCTGCACCGTGATCGGCGAAGGCGCCCCGGTCAGCGGGTCGCCACCGGAGGCCGTCTTCGGGAAGGCGATCACATCCCGAATCGACTCCGCCCCGCCCAACAGCGCCACCAACCGGTCCAGTCCCAGTGCGATCCCGCCGTGCGGCGGCGGCCCGTACGCGAACGCGTCCAGCAGGAACCCGAACTGCGACTGGGCTTCCTCCTCCGACATCCCGATCGCCGCGAACGCCCGCTCCTGCACGTCGCGACGGTGGATACGGATCGAACCGCCGCCGATCTCGGTCCCGTTGAGCACGATGTCGTACGCGTTCGACAGCGCCTCCCCCGGATTCTTGTCGAACGAGTCGACCCACTCCGCCGTAGGCGCCGTGAAGGGGTGGTGGATCGCGTGCCAACCCTGGTGGTTGCCGGCCGCGTCCTCGATCGGCTCGAACATCGGGAAGTCGACGACCCAGAGGAAGTTCCACTTCGACTCGTCGACCAACGACCCCCGACGGGCGATCTCCAGGCGCGCCGCGCCCAGCAGTTCGAGCGAGGCGGTCCGCCGTCCCGCCGCGAAGAAGATGCAGTCGCCCTTCGTCGCGCCGGTCGCCTCGACCAGCCCGGCCAGGTGCTCCTCGGACAGGTTCTTGGCGACCGGCCCGCGCAGTTCCCCGGTCTCCGCGTCGACCAGTACATAGGCCAACCCGCGCGCGCCGCGCGCCTTGGCCCAGTCCTGCCAGCCGTCCAGCTCCTTGCGGGTCTGCGCGGCGCCGCCGGGCATCACCACCGCGCCGGTGAACTCGGCCTGGAACACCCGGAACGAGGTGCCCGCGAAGTAGGCCGTCAGGTCCACCAGTTCACAGCCGAAGCGGGTATCCGGCTTGTCCGAGCCGTAGCGCGCCATCGCCTCGGCGTAGGGCAGCCGGGGCAGCGGCAGCGGGATCTCCACGCCGTGCACCTCGCGCCACACGCGCGCGATCAGTTTCTCGGTCAGCGCCAGGACGTCCTCGGCGTCGCAGAACGACATCTCGACGTCCAGCTGGGTGAACTCGGGCTGCCGGTCGGCCCGGAAGTCCTCGTCCCGGAAGCAGCGCGCGATCTGGTAGTAGCGCTCCATGCCGGCCACCATGAGCAGCTGCTTGAACAACTGCGGCGACTGCGGCAGCGCATACCACGAGCCCGGCTGGAGCCGCACCGGCACCAGGAAGTCGCGAGCGCCCTCGGGCGTGGACCGGGTCAGGTAGGGCGTCTCGATGTCGAGGAAGTCGTGCTCCTCCATCACCTCGCGGATCACCCGGGTCACCTTGGAGCGCAGCCGCAGATTGCGAGCCATCGGTGCACGCCGCAGGTCGAGGTAGCGGTGCTTGAGCCGCACCTCCTCGTTGACCGTGCCCGGGGTGTACTCCTCGATCGGGAACGGCAGCGGGGCCGCCTCGGAGAGGATCTCGAAGTCGTCCACGACGACCTCGATCGCACCGGTGGGGATCTCGGTGTTCTCGTTGCCGTCCGGGCGCGTGCGCACGTCGCCGGTGATCTTCACGCAGAACTCGGAGCGGAGGTTGTGCACCGTCTCCAGGTCGCGGAAGACCACCTGGACGGTGCCCGAGGCGTCCCGCAGGTCCACGAACGCCACGCCGCCGTGGTCGCGCCGCCGGGCCACCCAGCCGGCGAGCGTCACGGTGTGGCCGGCGTGCTCGGCGCGGAGCGTCCCGGCGTCATGGGTGCGGATCACTGAAGCTTCTCCTTCAAGACGGTGACGACCTGGTCGAGCGGGACCGGGGTCTGCTCCCCGTTCGACAGGTCCTTGATCTGGGCGACGCCCTCGGTGAGGTCGCGGTCGCCGACGACGATGGCGTAGCGGGCGCCCGATTGCGACGCGGCCTTCATGGCGCCCTTGAGCTTCTTCCCGCCGAAGGCCATGTCGGCAGGGATGTCCTCGATCCGCAGCTGGGTGATCATCGCGAACACCGCGCGCCGGGCCGGGTCGCCGATCGCCACGCCGTAGACGTCGCAGTCGGCCGGCGTCTCCACGGTCTGGCCCTCGGCCTCCATCGCGAGCATCGTGCGGCCGATGCCGAGCGCCCAGCCCACCGAGGGCAGGTCGGGGCCGCCGAGGTCCTCGGAGAGGCCGTCGTAGCGCCCGCCGCCACCGATCGCCGACTGCGCGCCGAGGCCGTCGTGCACGAACTCGAACGTGGTCCGGTTGTAGTAGTCCAGGCCGCGCACCAGCCGCGGCGTGTCCTCGTAGGCGATCTCCAGCTCGTCGAGCATGCCGCGGACGAACGAGTGGTGTTCGGCGCACGCCTCGCACAGGTGGTCGGTGATCAGCGGCGCGTCGGCGATCAGTGCCTGTACCTCGGGCCGCTTGTCGTCGAGCACCCGCAGCGGGTTGAGCTCGATCCGCGCGTGCGTCTCCTCGTCCAGCGGGAGCGCGCGCAGGAACTCCTGGAGCTTGGCGCGGTAGACCGGCCGGCACTCGCGGCAGCCGAGCGAGTTGAGCAGCAGCCGGAAGTCGCGCAGCCCCAGCTTCATGAAGCCCTCGGCGGCCAGCGCGATCATCTCGACGTCGACCAGCGGATCGTCGCTGCCGATCGCCTCGGCGCCGACCTGGGTGAACTGCCGGGTACGGCCCGCCTGCGGGCGCTCGTAGCGGTAGTACGAGCCGAAGTACCACAGCTTGACCGGCAGTCGGCCGGCGTAGAGGTTGTGCTGGAGCACCGAGCGCATCACGGCCGCGGTGCCCTCGGGGCGCAGCGTGAGCGAACGACCGCCGCGGTCCTCGAAGGTGTACATCTCCTTGGTCACGATGTCGGTGGACTCGCCGACGCCGCGCAGGAAGAGGCCGGTCTCCTCGAAGGTGGGGGTCTCGATGTACTGGAAACCCGCGTCGCGCAGCTCCAGGCCGAACTGGATCCGGATCCGGTTGAACGTCTCCGAGTACGGCGGAAGCATGTCGAAGGTGCCCTTGGGGGCGTTGAAGGTACTCACGGTATGAAAATCCGTCACATTCCTCGGTGCGGTCCCGCGGGCGGCGTCAGCTCTTGCAGATAAGGGTTGCTCGCGCGCTCGCGGCCGATCGTCGTCTGGGGGCCGTGGCCGGACAGGACGACGGTCTCGTCCGGCAGCGGCAGACAGACCCGGGTCAGCGAGCGCAACATCTGCGCGTGGTCGCCGCCGGGCAGGTCGGTGCGTCCGATGGAGCCGGCGAACAGCAGGTCACCCGAGTAGAGGATGGGCGGGATGTCCGCGCTCCCCCGGGTGCCGAAAGCCACCGACCCCTGGGTATGGCCGGGCGCATGATGGACCGTCAGTTCCAGGCCCGCGAGGTCGAGCACGGCGCCGTCGGTGAGCAGCCGCACGTCCTCGGGCTCGGTGAAGGTCATCCCGCCGAACAGCTGCTGTCCGACGCCGAGCGACAGGCCCTTGGCCGGGTCGGAGAGCAGGTCGCGGTCGTCGGGGTGGATCCACGCGGGCACCTTGTGCTCGGCGCAGACCGGGACCACGGAGAACATGTGATCGATGTGCCCGTGGGTCAGTACGACGGCCACCGGGCGCAGTCGGTGCTCGCGGATGATGTCCTGTACGCCGTCGAACGCGTCCTGCCCGGGGTCGACGATGACGCATTCCTCACCGGCGGCCGGGGCGACCACGTAACAGTTGGTCTGGAAGGACCCTGCGGGGAACCCGGCGACGATCACGTTCGTCCTCTCGGTCTCGGGGTCTTCCGGCGGCGGGGCAAGCACGGAAGTATGCGGCGGACGTGGGAATCAGGTACGAGACTACCGGCGCGCGGGGGCGGATCGCGAACCGGTTCAGGGGGTGCGTGCCTAGACTGTGCGCGAGCTGCGGTCGGTTCCGAACCGATGGGATCGTCGCAGGTCGGGACCGGTGCGCGGATCCCGGCACGGCGCCACCAGCCCGGCTCGGCCCTCCCCCGGCCGTCGGGTGTCCCGGTCGAGTCCGTCCACATCGAGTCCGTTCGAATCCAGGAGAACACGCGGTGGTCACCAAACAGCAGCGACAGCGGCAGCTCGCGCGCGAGAAGTTCGAGCGCCAGCAGCAGCGACGCGGGTCCGCGCACGCACGTCGGCGCCGGCGCAACCAGGTCATCGCCGCGGTCGCGGCGGTGGTCGTGGTGGCCGGTGGCGGCGCGTGGCTCGCGGTGGCGTCGGGCAAGGACGACGACAAGAAGACGGTGAACGCGGGCGCGTCGACCCCGCCGAGCACGCCGCCCACCGACGCACCGCAGGCACCGGCGCCCAACACCAAGCCGAAGACCTGTGCGCCGCCGGCCGCGGGCGAGCCGACGAAGGAGCAGTTCGCCGCCGAGCCGGCGATGTCGATCGACACCGGCGCGGCGTACACGATGACGCTCAAGACCACGTGTGGCGAGGTCAAGGTGGCGCTGGACGCGGGCAAGGCGCCGCACACCGTCAACTCGTTCGACTTCCTGGCGGGCAAGAAGTTCTTCGACCACACCAAGTGCCACCGGCTGACCTCGGGCGGCCTGGCCGTGCTCCAGTGCGGCGACCCGACCGGGACCGGCAGCGGTGGTCCCGGCTACAAGTTCGCCGACGAGAACCTGGGTACGGCGGGCGGGGACGGCATGGCGTCCTACCCGGCCGGCACCGTGGCGATGGCGAACTCGGGCCCGGGCACCAACGGCAGCCAGTTCTTCCTGGTCACCGCGGACAGCAAACTGCCGCCCAAGTACACCCCGTTCGGCAAGGTCACCGGCGGGATGGACGTCCTGGCCAAGATCGCCGCCGCGGGCACCGAGGACGGCAGCTCGGACGGCGCGCCGCACGAGAACGTGGTCCTCGACAGCGTGACCGTGGCCAAGTAGCAACCGACCGGACGCATGTTCCACGGCGACTCCGGGGCGCGGCCCGGCCGGCGCCCCGGGGTCCTGTGTAAAGTGCGCCGCATTCAGCATCGAAGGAGGCCGCTGTGAGCAGCGACCCGTGGGGCCGCGTGGACGAGCAGGGAAACGTCTTTGTCAAGACGGCGGACGGTGAACGCTCCGTCGGTTCGTGGCAGGCGGGTTCCCCGGACGAGGCCCTGGCCTACTTCCGGCGTAAGTACGAGGGGCTCGCCGTCGAGGTGGAGTTGCTCGCGCGGCGGGTACGGACCACCGATCTCGCGCCCAAGGACGCCCACCACGCGATCGAGCGCCTGCGCGCGAGCATCGTCGACGCGAACGCGGTCGGCGATCTGGAATCGCTCGTCAAGCGCCTGGACGCGCTGGTGACCGTGGTGGACTCCAAGCGCGAGGAGCGCAAGGCCACCCGTGCCAAGGCGCAGGAGGAGGCGCAGGGCGCCAAGGAGCGGATCGTCGCCGAGGCCGAGCAGCTGGGCCAGAGCACGGACTGGCGGCCCGCCGGCGAGCGGTTGCGCGCGCTGGTGGACGCGTGGAAGGCGGTGCCGCGCCTGGACCGCAAGGCCGACGACGAACTGTGGCACCGGTTCTCGCAGGCCCGGTCCAACTTCGCCAAGCGTCGCAAGGCGCATTTCGCGGAGTTGGACGGGCAGCGGGACAGCGCCAAGCGCGTCAAGGAGAAGCTGGTCGAGGCGGCCGAGGCGCTGTCCGCGTCCACCGAGTGGACCGACACCGCCGCGCGCTATCGCGACCTGATGAACGACTGGAAGGCCGCCGGTCGGGCCCAGCGCGACGTCGAGGAAGAGCTGTGGCAGCGCTTCCGGGCCGCGCAGGACGTGTTCTTCGCGGCGCGCAGCGAGGTGTTCGCCGAGCGCGACTCCGAGCAGCGGGAGAACCAGGCCGCCAAGGAGGTGCTCCTTGCCGAGGCCGAGACGATCCTGCCGGTGACCGACGTCAAGTCGGCCCGGGCGGCGCTGCGTTCGATCAACGATCGCTGGGAGGCGATCGGCCACGTCCCGCGTGATGCCCGGCCGAAGATGGAGGCCCGCCTGCAGACGGTCGAGCGGGCGATCCGCGAGGCCGAGGAGGAGCTGTGGAAGCGGACGAACCCGGAGGCCCGGGCTCGTGCGCAGGCGGCGGTGGACCAGATCCAGGCGTCCATCGACAAGCTCACCCAGCAGGCCGACAAGGCGCGCGCGGCGGGCAACGAGCGCAAGCTGCGCGAGGCCGAGGAATCGATCGCGGCCCGCGCGGAGTGGCTGGCCGAGGCGAACAAGGCCCTGGAGGAGTTCTCCGGCTGAGCCGGTGGAGTCGGTGATTCGAGCCGGTGAGGTGAGCCGGTCAGGTGAGCCGGTGGTTACCGCGTAGGCGTACGGGCGGACCCGGATCGGCAGCTCGCCGATCCGGGTCCGCGCCTTTTCCGCGCCGCCCCTACGTTCGGGCCCGGCGCCCGCCCATTGCCCGCTCGGCGCGTTTCGGGTCGCCCGCTCGCGAACGGCCGGTGCGGGGGCGGATTTTGCCGGGGTTCGGCTCTATGGGCCCGCCGAACTCCTGCTGCATAATCGGCATCTTGATACGGGGGATCACCGGTGAACCGCGACGCCGAGGGAGTTCGGCGCCGCGGTTCGGGATGAGGGGTAATCCGTGATCAAGGTCCTGATCGCCGAGGACATGACGTTATTGCGCAGAGCGCTGGTGGCGTTGTTGGCTCTGGAGCCGGACATCGACGTGGTCGCCGAGGTCGACTCCGGTACCGACGTGCTGCCCCGCGCCCGGGCGGTGCTCCCCGACGTCGCGGTGCTCGACATCGGCCTGCCCGGCATCGACGGCATCGAGGCCGCCGCCGCGCTGCGCACCGCGCTGCCGCAATGTCGCACGCTGATCCTCACCGGGATGAACGCCCCCGGCCATCTGCACCGCGCGGCGGCGGCCAAGGTGTCCGGTTTCCTGCTCAAGAATTCCGACCCGGACCGCTTCAGCGGCGCGATCCGGGAGATCGCCGCGGGCGGTCGGGTGATCGACGCGTCGGTGGCACTCGCCGCGATCGACGGCGGCCCCTCCCGACTCACCACCCGCGAGCTCCAGGTGTTGCGAGCGGCGGCCGACGGCAATCGGGTCTCGGACATCGCCGACCAGATGTGGGTGTGCGCCGGCACCGTACGCAATCACCTGAACTCGGTGGTGGCCAAGCTGAACGCGCGCAATCGGGTCGACGCGATCCGGATCGCCCGGGACGAGGGCTGGCTCTGAGCCGAACCACCGGGTGGGACGTCGGATCGCCCGCTACCTCGGGCCGGGCCCGCCGGGGCCACGCGGCGCCCGGCGTGCCCCGGGCGCTCAGCCGGCGACCGGGGCTCGGGCCGCCTCGCGCGGACCCTCGGTGGGGTCGAGGGCGGAATCGAGAGTGGGGTCGCGGTCCGGGACGGGCGCCGGATCGTGGTCGGGCACGGCGGCCGGATCGGCGTCCGGTACGAGGGCGACCAGGCGGAACCACCCGCCCTCGTCCGTGCCGACGTCGAGCCGGCCCCCGATGCCCTCGACCCGGACCGCCAGACTGGCCAACCCGGTACCGCCCTGACGCAGTCCGCCGCTCCCCCGGGGTCGCGGCGCGCCGGCCCGGTCGTTGCAGACACCGAACCGGACGAACCCGCCGTCGCGTTCGGCGGTGATCTCGCACTGCGTGGCCGAGCTGTGCCGCATCATGTTCGCGAGCCCTTCACGCAACACCGTGGCCAGCACCGTCTCGGTGGCGCCGTTCAACGCCTCGACCGCGATCCGGGTGGTGGCCCGCACCCCGATCGAGGCGAGCAACGATTGCGCCGCCTCGACCTCGACGACCAGTGACATCCCCCGGTAACGATGCACCACCTCGCGCATGTCGATGGCCGCCTGCCGGGTGATGGTCACGATCTCCGCCAGCTCGACGCGCGCCTGCTCGACGTCGTGCGGCAGCAGCCGCGCCGCCAGCGAGCTCTTGACCCCGATCGTGGCGAGGCTGTAGCCGAGCAGGTCGTGCAGATCGCGCGCGAAGCGGTGCTGCTCGCGCACGATCGCCTGCCGGGCCAGTTCCAGCCGGGACTGGTGCATTTCCGCGAGCAGTTCGGTGATCCGCATCAGCGCGTAGAGCACGAGTCCGGTCGAGGTGCTCGCCACCAGCGCGTAGGGCACGTCGTCGAAGTCGTCGGCCAGCCGCAGCGTCACCACCGCGGTCAGGCACATCAGCGCGCCGAACGCCCACCAGGCCCGCCGGTACGGCAGGAACAACAGCAGCGAGCCGGCCAGGAATCCGGGCGCCGCGGTCCAGGTGCCCGGGCACGCGAACGAGGGCACCAGCGCCAACACCGCCTGGGGCCACAGGAGTCGGGGCCCCGGGCGGGGTAATCCGCGCAGTCGACCGGGCAGCGACACCGCGGCCTGGAGCAACGCCACGGCCGTGACGGCGACCAGCGCCGCGGCCATCCGCCAGGCCGTGACCGGGACGCTGAGCACCGACCACACCGAAGCCGCCTGACAACTCAGCAGAACCACCGCCGTGATCACGGTGGGAATGCGAAGAGCGCGGGAGTCCAGGGGGTCCACCGGAACCTGGGCGGCATGAGGCAAAAGACGGCCCTCTTCGGTCGCGACTGCTGCTGGTGATGGCGCTGGAAGAAGTTCCGGAGCCCGATTCCGGGCCCATCCGCCGATGCTACAACGCGGGTATCCGGGAGAGTCCCGATGCGGAAAGCAGCGGTGAACCATGCGTTTCGCATGGTTCGCCGCGCCGGAACACACGGTCGGTGTGGTGGGCAGACACTGGTCGCCGAGCTAAACGCCCGTGAAGCTGAGGTCAATGCGCGAAGACGACCGAGCGGAGGTCCACCGGTGGGGGAATCACCCGAGAAAATACTCGGGAGCCGACGCGAACAGTGGAATCAAAACGGCTACATTCACATCAGAAAGGCGCTTTCCGACGCGGACGTCGAACGTGCCCTGGCCGGGGTCGACGTCGCGGTCCGCCGGCGGGATCGGGTCCGCACCACGCACGTCAGCTATCGCAACGACCAGGAGCACTCCATCCGGGTGCGCAACGCGGTGGCGGCCGGTCCGGCGCTGCTCGATCTGGTCGACCATCCGGGCGTGTTGCCCACGCTGGTCGAGCTGCTCGGGCCGGATCTGCACGTGTTGGGCAGCGAGGCGTTCGTCCGCGAGGGCGGCGCGGCGCCGTTGGAGGGCTGGCACACCGACGGCGGCGCCTCGCTGATGGGCATCGTGTTGGATCCGGCGAGTCGGGCGTTGCAGTTGAAGGTGCAGTACTTCCTCACCGATGTCAGCCGGCCCGACTCGGGAAACTTCACGGTCATCCCCGGCAGTCACCGCACTCGCCCCGAGCGTTTGGACGACGACTGCTACCTGCCCGGCCCCAACGACCACTGGCGGCGCGGCGAGATGCCGCCGGACGCGGTGCAGATCCTGGCCGAGCCCGGCGACGCGGTCGTCTTCCCGTACAACCTGTGGCACGCGGTGGCGCCCAACTCCCGTGGCCTGACCCGGCGTTCGGTGATCATCCGGTACGGGCACCTGTGGTGTCGGCCGCTCGACTTCGATCGGATGCCCGCCGATGTGGTGGCGGCGATGAGCGAGCGCCAGCGGCTGATCTTCGGGGAGCTGGGCGAGGCCGCGCACCCCACCGACTTCTACAAGCTCGTGATGCCGTGAACCGGGCCGAGACCCGGGCCGACAGCGCGCCGCCCGCGGGCCGAAACCCGGCCCGCCCCCTCGAACCGGATAGGAGATCGTCAGTGCTCAGGACTGCTCTCGCAGCGCCGTTCCGGGCCGTTCTCGAGCAACACGACCTGGTGCGCGTCGCGGGCGCGCACGACGCGCTGGGCGCGGTGTTGGCGCAGGAGGCCGGCTTCCACGCGGTGTGGTCGTCGAGTCTGGAGGTGTCGGCGGCACGTTGCCTGCCCGACGCGAGCCTGCTCGGGATGAGCGAGTATCTGGACGCCGCCGTCAACATGCAAAAGGCGCTGTCCGTCCCGGTGGTCGCGGATTGCGACACCGGGTACGGCAACAACCTGAACGTCGCGCACATGGTGCACGAGTACGAGGCCGGCGGCATCACGGCGGTGTGCATCGAGGACAAGATGTTCCCGAAGATCAACAGTTTCGCCGCCGTCGACCACTCGCTGCTCGACATCAGCACCTTCGCGCGCAAGATCGAGGTCGCCAAGAACGCCCAGCAGTCCCCGGACTTCTTCCTGATCGCCCGAACCGAGGCGTTGATCAGCGGGCTCGACGTGGACGAGGCGCTCAAGCGCTGCTCGGCCTACGCCGACGCGGGCGCGGACGCGGTCCTCGTGCACTCCAAGATCCGCACCAGCGAGCAGATCACCCGGTTCCTGGACGGGTGGGACAAGGCCGTGCCGGTCGTGGTGGTGCCCACGACCTATCCCGAGTGGGACGCTCGAGCCGCCGCCGCGGCCGGGGTCTCGGTGGTCATCTACGCCAACCACGGGTTGCGGGCCACGGTCAGTTCGCTGCGCGACACCTACGGCGCGATCCTGCGCGCGGGCAGTTCGGTCGAGGTGGAGGACCGGATCGCCAGTGTGCGCGAGGTGTTCGCGCTGCAACGGCTGGACGCGTGGCAGGCGTTGGACTGGTGATCGCCTCGGACGACTTCTGCGACGCGCTCGCCGACTTCGGCGTGGCATTGGTCACCGGCGTACCGTGCTCGTTCTTCTCCGCACCCATCGCCCGCTTCACCCGCGAGGGGCGTTATGTGCCGGCCGCCAACGAGGGCGCGGCGCTGGCCATCGCGGCGGGCGCCGCCGTGGCGGGCATCCGGGTCGCGGTGGTCGCGCAGAACTCCGGCCTGGGCAACCTGGTCAACCCGCTGACCTCGCTGCTGATGACCTACGACATCCCGGCCCTGGTGTTCACCAGCCTGCGGGGCTGGCCCGATCCGGGCGGCGACGAGCCGCAGCACGCGGTGATGGGCGCCGCCACCCACGAGGTGCTGGACGCCCTCGGGGTCGGGTACCGGACCCTGCGCCGGGGTACCGACGCGGCCGGGCTGCGCGCGCTGTTGGCCGGGACGGACAAGGAACTCGCCTCGGGGAACTGTGTGTTCGTCCTGGTGGAGAAGGGCGCGGTGGAGGTGCCGCCGCCGGGCGTCGACCCGCCGGCCGCGCGGCCGGCGCTCGCCCGGGCCGCGGTGCTGCGGTCGATCACCGCGCATGCGGCGGGAGTTCCGGTGGTCTCCACCACCGGGTACACCTCGCGCGAGTTGTTCGCGACCGGCGATGTGCCGACGAACTTCTACATGCAGGGTTCGATGGGACACGCGTCCGCGTTCGCCCTGGGGCTGGCGCTGCGCGGGCCGGCGGCCGAGGTGGTGCTCGTGGACGGTGACGGCGCGGCGCTGATGCACCTGGGCACGATGTCCACGATCGGCGCGCTGGCGCCGCCGGGCCTGGTGCACGTGGTGCTGGACAACGGCGCGTACGAGTCGACCGGCGCGCAGGCCACCACGTCCGGCAGCACCGACTTCGCCGCGATCGCGCGGGCGTGCGGCTACGCGTCGGCGGTGTGCTGTCGCGATCTCGCGCATCTGGGCACCGCGCTGGCCTCGGCCCGGGCTGCTCCGGGTCCGCATCTGCTGGTGGTGCCCATCGGTCGATCAGCCGGTGCCGCGCCGCCGCGGGCGACCGCCTCGATCGGCGCGCGGGAGATCCATCACCGGCTGCGGGCCGCGTTGGGCGCCGGGCCGCCGTGGGCGGATCACGCCGAACGGCGGTGATACCTTGAGGTCCATGGGTCGCCCGCGCACCATCGACCGCTCCGCCATCCTTCGGGTGAGTCTCGAACTGGCCGACGAGCAGGGGCTGCAGGCCGTGACCCTTCAGGCAGTGGCCCGTCGACTCGGCGTCACGGCGATGTCGCTGTACGGGCACATCGCGAACAAGGCGGCCCTGCTCGACGGCATCGTCGAGGAACTGCTGTCCGAGTTCCCGCTGCCGGACGTCGAACTGCCGTGGGACGAGCGGCTGGCCCGGATCGGGCGAGCCGCCCGCGACTCGGCCCGGCGCCACCCGGACGTGTTCCCGCTGCTGCTGACCCGGTCGGCGGCGACCCCGGGGGCGCACCGGGTCCGGCAGGCGGTGTTCGCCGCCCTGTTGGAAGCGGGCCTGTCGATCACCGAGGTCAATCGGGCCGAACGGCTGCTCAGCACGATGGTGGTCGGCTTCGCCACCAGCGAGGTCAGCGGCCGGTTCGGCCAGTCGGCGGCGGACATCGAGGCGGACTACGCCTACCTGGAGGACACCCTCCGCAAGTTGATCACCTCGGCCCCCGCGTCCGGCGTGGCGCCCGAGGTGGGCGACCCCGGCAACTGACGCCGACCGGCGACTCGGGCCGGCGATCTCGGCCGACCGTTCCTGCTTGATCATGCTTTCTTGATCAATGTTCCTCGATCGCCGTGTACGGCTGATTTCAGCCTGGCCGAATTCGTGCCCGCAGGTGTTTCTTTCGGCGCGCTTCGATATTGAGTGGATATCGCGTGGATATCGACTCGCGGTTGTGCTCGCGGTCGGATCGACGACCGTCGAAAAGCATTGACAGAGTCATGCGCACCACTATTCTATACGTCATATAGTTATCCTTGCGTGCGGCCGGATATTGGGAGATGCCGGATTATGCATCAGGAATGTTGGCGCGACGGCCGGCTGACCGGTCTCGACGAGGTCCGGTTGTCGATCGACTCGGCCGCCATGCGCTATGCGCAGGTGGTATTCGACGGCTGTGCGGCGGTGGCCGATCCCACCGGGACCACATTGCGCATTCTCGATCTGCCCGCGCACCTCTCCCGATTCCGCCGCTCCTGCGCGGGCCTGGGCTTCGCACTGCCCTGGGCGCCGGACGAACTGGCCGAGGCCGTGGTGGCGGTGACCCGGCGACACCACGGGCGGGGGGCGGTGGGCGTCCGGTTGTTCGCCTACGCCGAGGGCGAGGGATTCCTGGACGACGCGTCCCCCGGGGTATGCGTGTTCCTGCGCCCCCTGGACGGCTACGCGCCGAACCGGCCGCTGACCCTGGCCACCGCCGACGAACCCCGTCCGGCGTACACCGACCTGCCGCGCTGGGTGAAGGCGACCGCGCACTACGCCGGGGCGCGTCGCGCGCTGTTGCGGGCCCGCCGGGCCGGTCGCGACGACGTGCTCTTTCGCAACGAGGCGGGCCGGATCACCGAGACCTCGCGCGCCAGCCTGCTCGTGCTCGACGGCGACCGACTGCTCTCGCCGCCGGTGGCGGAGGGCGTACTGCCGGGCATCACGCGCGAGTTGCTCGGCATCGTGGCCAAGGGCGCGCTCGGGCTCACCCCCGAGCACCGCCCACTGACCCCGGCCGACGTGCTGACCGCGGACGGCGCGCTGCTGTGCAGTTCCTCGCTGGGTGCCGCCGCGGTCGGCGCCGTCGACGAGCACCCCCTCCCGCACGACGCCGCGATCGCCCTGGTCACGGCCTTCGACCGGGCCGCCCGAGGGGAGACCCCGCACCTGGACGACGTGGTCACCTCGGTGCGGCTCACGAATTCGGGCGCACGATGAGCGGCCGGCCCGAACTGGACGCGACCGCGGCCCGGTTGCGGCTGGAGACGATGCGCATGATCGCCGCGGCGGGCGCCGGGCATCCCGGCAGCTCGCTGTCCGCGATCGAGATCCTGACCGTGCTGCACTACCACGTCATGCGACACCGCCCCACCGATCCCGCCTGGGCCGAGCGCGACCGATTCGTGCTCTCCAAGGGGCACGCGGCACCCGCGCTGTACGCGGTGCTGATCGACCTGGGCGTGCTCCCGCGCGAGCTGGCCGGCTCGCTGCGCGCGCTCGGCTCGCCGCTCCAGGGCCACCCCGACCCGCGCACTCGCGGCATCGAGGTCGGCTCCGGATCGCTGGGGCAGGCCTTCTCGGTCGCCGTCGGGCTGGCCCTGGGCCTGCGCGAACGCGGGCTCCCTGCCCGAGTGTTCGCCCTGCTCGGCGACGGCGAGTGCCAGGAGGGCCAGGTCTGGGAGGGTGCGATGTGCGCGGCCCGGCTGGCACTGGCCAACCTGACCGTGATCGTGGACGCCAACGGCATCCAGCACGACGGCCGCACCGAGGACATCGTGGGCCCCGCTCCCCTGGCCGCCAAGTGGCGCGCCTTCGGCTGGGACGTGGTCGAGGCGGACGGACACGACTGCGCCGAGCTGATCGCCGCGCTGGCCCCGGCGGCCGGTCCGCGCGCGGTGATCGCGCACACCGTCAAGGGGCGCGGGGTCTCCTTCATGGAGGACGACCCGAACTGGCATTCGGTCGCCGACCCCAGCCGGTTGGCCGAGGCCGTACGGGAGTTGGGCCATGCGTGACCCCTTCGGCGCCGCGCTGCTGCGCGCCTGCGAGGCGGACCGACGCCTGTTCGTGCTCGACGGGGACTGCTCCCACTCGACCCGCAGCGGCCGGGTCGCCGACCGACTGCCCGGCTCGTTCCTGAACACCGGCATCGCCGAACAGAACATGCTGGGCATGGCGGCGGGGTTGGCGCTGGCCGGATACCGCCCGGTCGTCTCCGGGTTCGCCTCGATCCTGGTCGGCCGCGCGGCGGAGCAGATCCTGCTCTCGATCGGCTGGCCCGGGCTGCCGGTGACGATCGCCGGCCACTACGCGGGCGTGTCCGGGTCGTTGGAGGGCGCCCCGCATCACGCGATCACCGATCTGGCCTTCATGCGCTCGGTACCCGGGATGAACGTGTGGGTGCCCGCCGACGACGCCGACGCCGACACGCTGGGCACCGAGGTACTGACCGGCGCCGGCGGCCCCGACACACCGCCCCGGCCGGGCCCCAACTACGTGCGGCTGTGCCGCAATCCGATGCCGCCGGTACCGGGCGGCCCCCGGGGTCCGGGCGACCTGCGGGTGTGGGACCACCCGGACCCGGACGTGGTGTTCGTGGCCTGCGGGGTGGCGGTGGCGGAATGTGTCGCGGCGGCCGAGTTGCTGGCCGCCCGCGGGGTCGCGGCCCGGGTGCTCGGGGCGCTGCGGCTCAAGCCGTTCCCCGACTCGGAGGTGTACGACCTGGTCCGCTCCGGCGTGCTCGTGGTCACCGTCGAGGAGCACTCCACGATCGGCGGCCTCGGCGGCGCGGTCGCCGAACTGATCGCGGCGCGCGGCGGCCCGCGGGTACTGCGCCTGGGTATCGCGGACACGTTCACCGAGACCGGCCCGTATCGGCAACTCCTGGACAAGTACGGGATCGCGGGCCCGGCCATCGCCGCCGCGACCCACGCCCGACTCACCGAGCCGGGCCCGCGCGCCGCACCCGGCGCCAACGGTGGACCGGGCGCGCGCACCGAACCGTCGACGAGGACCAAGACGTGCTGAAGGAGCAGACTGTGCGAGCGATACGCGAGGTCGGAGCCCGAGCGGTGTTCGACTCCAACGGCATCCCCGCCATCGAGGTGGAGATCGTCGCCGAGGGCGGCGTGCGGGCGGCGGAGGCGGCTCCCCGGGGCTCGACCACCGGCGAGTTCGAGGCGTACGTCCTCGAGGACGCGGCCGCGCTGCCCACGCTCGCCGCCGTGGCCCCGGCCCTGGCCTCCGTCGCCGACCTGGTGCGGCCCGCGCTGATCGGCCGCGACGTGTGCGACCAGCGGGCCGTCGACACCGCGCTGCGCGAACTCGACGGCGGCGCCTGGTTCCGCCGGATCGGCGGCAACGTCGCGGTCGCCACCTCGATGGCGGTGGCCCGGGCGGGCGCGCTGGCCACCGGTCGCCCGCTCTACCGACACCTGGCGGCGGCCCGGCCGAGCCGGCTGCCGGTGCCGATGTTCAACATCGCGGACGGCGCGGTCGGTTCGAACACGGTCTACACCGAGTTCCTGCTGCTGCCCACCACGCGCGAGCCGGCCGCCGCCCTGGACCAGGGGGTCCGGGTCCGCGCGGCGCTGGCCGCCCGACTGGCGGGCAAGGGCCACCGCTGCTCGGACAGCACCCAGGGCGGCTGGTCGGTGGACCTGGGCGGTTGCGAGCCGACGATGGAGCTGATCGTGTCCGCCGCCGAGGACTGCGGCCTGGTCGGCGGGCGCGACTTCCACCTGGGCCTGGACCTGTCCGGCGCCGAGTTCGCCGGACCGGCCGGCTACGTCTTCCCCTGGTCGGCGAACCCGCTCTCCACCGCCGACCTGGCCCGGCGCTATCTGGACTGGGTACGGACATATCCGCTGACCTTCCTGGAGGACGCGTTCGCCCCCACCGACGAGGCGGCCTGGCGCGGGCTGCGCGAACGACTGGCGGGCCGGGCCGCGGTGGTCGGCGACGACCTGTTCGCCTCGGACGCCGAGCGCATCGACCGCGGCGTGGCCGCCGGGCTGGCCGACGGCGCGTTGATCAAGCCCAACCAGGTCGGCACGGTCACCCAGGCGCTCGACGCGCTGGCGCTGGGGGCCCGGCACGGGATCAGCACCGTGGTGTCCCAGCGCAGCGGCGAGAACGCAAGCGACTTCATCACCCATCTCGCGGTCGCGGGCGGCGCCGACTGGCTCAAGGCGGGCGGGCCGGCCCGGATGGACCGGGTCGCCAAGTTCAACGAACTGCTGCGCATCGCGGAGGAGTTGTCCCGCGAGCAGCCGGCCGGCGAGACCGAGGCCGCGTCGGGCGGGCGCCGGTGAAGGCCCCGGCGACCGCCGCCGAGCGCACCCGCGACGCCGGCGTGCCGTGGCGAACCGCGCTGATCACCGGCGCCACCGCGGGCATCGGGCTCGCCTTCGCGCAGGCCGGCGCCCGGGACGGGGCGAACCTGGTCCTGGTCGCGCGCGACGGCGAACGCCTCGCCGAGATCGCCGAGCGGCTGCGCGCCGAGCACGGCGTCGAGGTCGCCTGCCTCGCCGCCGACCTGCGCACCGTCGCCGGCCTGGACCGGGTCGAGGCGCGCCTGCGCGATCCCGGCGCGCCGATCGACCTGCTGGTGAACAACGCGGGCACCGGCACGCGCGGGGCGTTCCACACCCTGCCGGTCGAGGCCGAGCTGGACGTGGTCGCGCTCGGCGCGGTCGCGGTGGTCCGGCTGTGCCGCGCGGCACTGGCCCCGATGGTCGAGCGCGGTTCCGGCTGGATCGTCAACGTCTCCTCGCTCGCCGGGTTCCAGCCCGATCCGCTCACCGCGACCTACGGCGCCGCCAAGGCGTTCAGCCTGAGCCTGAGCGAGGCGTTGTACGAGGAGGTACGCGGCTCGGGCGTACACGTCACCGCGCTGTGCCCCAGCTTCACCGCGACCGAGTTCCACCGGCGCGCCGGCATCGACGTCAGCCGGGTACCGGCGCGGGCCTGGCTGCCCGCCGAGCGGGTGGCGCGGGCGGGCCTGCGCGCGGTCGAGCGGGGCCGGCCGGTGTGCGTGCCGGGCGCCGCGTACCGGCTGCTCGCCGCGCTGTCCACGGTCGCCCCGCGCCGGGTCGCCCGGTTCGGCTCGCGCCTGTTCGCCGGAGCCCGCTGATGCCCGCCGACGGCCCGGCGGCGCGCATCGGCGTGGACGCCGTCCGCACGGCCCGGCTCGCCCGGGCCGGCCGCGCGGACGAACTCGTGGCGCGCGCCGTGCTCAACCCCCGGGAACTGCGCTGGGCGCTCGCCCACCCGGCATCGCCGGTGCGACTCGCGGCGGGGATCGCGCTCAAGGAGGCCGCGATCAAGTGCGCGGGCGGTCGCCGGCCGAATTTCACCTGGCACGACATCCGCATCGACCCGATCCGCACCCACCGCTGCGGGTGCGGTGCCCGGGCCGACGCGCTGATCGAGGGCCTGTTCACCGGCCGACCCCGGTCCGCCTCGGTCCGCGCGCCCGGAGTGGGCCCGTGTTGCCCCGCCCAATCCGGGGCGAGCGCCGCGTGGGGCTGCGGCGCCGGACTGGTGGTCGCGGTGGTCCTGGGCCGCGACCCGAGGCAAGCGGCAGCGCCGGCGGAGTCGGCGGACATCGACACGGAAGGGAGCACGACGTGCTGACAGCGGCGCAGACCCGGGTCCTGGAGCGGGTACGGCAGCGGCAGATCCTGTGCCGCGAGATCAAGGAGGTGATCGTCGAACGCCTCGACCTCGACCTGGATCCGGATTGGCTCACCGACGACCAGGCCATCCTGGGCCGGGGCCTGGAACTCGACAGCATCCACGTGATCGAGGTGGTGGTCGGCATCGAGTGGCAGTTCAAGGTGAACATCACCGACGACGAACTCGACCGGTTCGGCTCGGTCAACATGCTCGCGGACTTCATCGAGTCCCGGCGCGAGGACGCCTGATGCCCGGCCCCGGCGGGCACGTCGCCGAGGTGGCGGTCGCCCCGGTCGCGGCGGTGGACGCGGCGGCCATGGCCGCGTGGATCAACGCCTTCCACTGGAACCCGGGCCCGCTCGGCGGCGCCCCGCTCTCGGCCGCCGACTACGCCGCGTTCGTCGCCGAACGCGGCGCCGTGGAGACGTTCGTGGCCCTGGCCGAGGACCGCGTGGTGGGCTCGCTGGCGCTGTACCCGGTGTCCGCGCTCAAGGCGGGCCAGGGGGCGGTGGTGTGGATGGACACCTTCGCCATCGATCCCCGGTTCCGGCTCGGCGCGGTGCCCATCCGGCTGTTCGTCGAGGCGTTCGCCTACTGCGTGGCGCACGGCTACGACCGGGTCGACTGCAACGCCTCGCCCGCGAACCCCTCGATGGTGGCGATCGTCCGCCCCGGCGGCTTCCGGCAGGCCTCGACCGACCCGTGCGGCGACGACCGCCTGGAATTCCGCTCCTATCTGCCGTACCTGTACCGGTTCATCATCCAGGCTCTGGGACTGGGCGCGCGGCAGGCCGAACTGGCCCGCGCCTGGACCGACTTCGGCTCGAGTCCATGGGTGCCGGGGCGGGCCCCGCGCAACGCCGCGGACGATGTCGCCGACTATCACGGCGCGGCCACCTTCCGCTATCCCATGATCGGCTCGGGCGCGGAGAGCACATTCGTGGTCGACCTGACCCACGACCGGGTCTGCGCGCTGAACTGGGACGGCCTGGAGATCGACTTCCACCCCGCGACCCGCACCCGGCGCGTCCCGGTCGGCGGCTCGGCCGGATTCGTCCATCGGATCGCCAACCGGGGCACCCGCCCGATCACCGTCGAGCTGGCCGTACGCCGAGCCGGCGGCGGCGAAGCGCCGAGCCCGCGACGGTTCGCGCTCTCGCCCGGCGAGGCGATCGAGGGGGAGACCGCGCTCGCGCTGGACCACCTCGGCGAGCACGAGGCCGAACTCACCGTCCACGCCGACGTCTCGCACGCCGGCTCCGCGCATCCGGCCCGGCTGACCCTGCACAGCTGGGTGCGCGCGGTCGCCGCGGCGCCGGCCGCCCCCGCGCCCGCCCGGGCACCACGCTCCCGGCCGCGCCTGGAGGAGCGGGAGGACCACTGGCTGTTGGCCAACCGCTGGTTGCGGCTCATCGTCGACAAGGCCACCGGAACCTGCGAGATCGAGCCCGCCCGCGACCGGGGACCGGCCATCCGCGAACTGTGGCCCGACCTGGGCCCGCCCTTCCCCGCCGCGCTCAAGACCCCACCGCGCCGCGACCCGGCCCGGGTCCGGGCGATCGTCGCCGACGGCCGCGCGGAACTGACCCTGGAGGCCCCGGCCAACATCTGGTGGCGGCGACACGGCGCGGCCTACGCGGCGACCCGGCCCGATCTCGGACTGTCCCGGGCCCGGCTGCGCCGCACGCTGGTGGTGGGTGGTGACCAACTGGTCGAGGTGCGCACCGAACTGATCGACGCCGAACCGCGGTTGCGGCGCGCGGTGGCGGCGCGAGAGTGCCTGCTGCGGGTGCATCCGTGGGCGCGCGGGCGGGCCCTGACGATGAGCGTGCCGCTGGCCGAGGGATTGTGGCGCGCGCCCGTGGTCTACGAACGGTTCCCGTTCGGGATGCACTCGTTGGAGCTGCTCGGCTCGGCCGACCTGCCGGCCGAGCCGGCGCGCTACGCCGAGCGTTGGACCGCGTTCACCGACGACGGCGGACACAGCGTCGGCCTGCTGTGGCAGCGGGCCGAGCAACTGCGGTACGGCTTGCAGTGGATGCCGGCACTGCTCCTTGCGGGCGAGCCGGCCGACCCGGAAGCCGAGGGCGTGTTGTCCTTCCCCGGCTACGCCCTCTTCTGCGGACCCGGCGACGAGCGTACGGTTCGCGACGCCTGCGCGGCGCTGACCGATCCCGCCGAGCCGATGCCGGCGATCGAGCGTCCACCACTCGCGGCGCCGGTGCCGGTACGGATCGGCCTCGAGCCGACGGGCGAGGTGGACGCGGGCGTCGAGACCGCCCCGGACACGATGCTTGTGCGCGGCCGGCTCACCGTACTCTCCGCGCGGGCCCGGCACGGCCGGCTGACGGCGGCGGTCGAGGGCGGGCCGGCCGAGACGTTGTTCGCGGGCGACGCCGCCGGCGACCACCCCTTCGCCGGACGGATCGTAGTACCGGCGCGGCGGCCCGGATCGGTCGGCGTCCGGGTCGAGTGGGTCGAGGAGTCGGCCCGGCAGAGCTCGCGGCACGACGTGCTGCCGGTGACCCGCGGCGCCGCCGCCAAGCCGGTGACCGCGGTCGACACGGGCGACGTATGGGTACTGGACAACGGCGAGTTGACCGCGCGGATCGCGCCCGACTTCGGCGCGAGCGTGGTCGGCCTGCGCCGCCCCGGCGGCGCCGAACTGCTGCGCTCCACCTACCCGCGCCCGCGGCCGATGGGCATCGTGCCCAGGGCCCGGGGCGGGCTCAACATATCCACCGTCGCACACCGCGCCGACCCCAACACCAGCGTCGCGCGCGAGGAGTTCGCCTGGACGCCGATCCGCACCGCGCCCACCCACCTGACCGCGGCGGGCCGGACCTGGTCCGGGCTGCGGCTCACCGGCGAGATCCACCTCGCCGGGACCGACCTCGGCCTGGACGTCGACTACCTGATGACACCCGGCGCCTCGCTGCTGATCGTGCTCACGCGCGGGCACCGGGACGGCCGGGCGTTCGACCCGGCGCCGGACTTCTGCGTCGCCGTACACGCCGCGCAACCATCGCCCTGGTTCTTCCGCGGCCTGCGCCAGGGCACCGAATTCGAGTACCACGCCACGCCGCACGGCTCGAACCGGCCGATCGCCGGTTCCGCCGGATGCGGCGCCCTGGTCCCGGCCGAGCCCACCGACCCGCCCGGCCCCGGCCTGCTCCTCGCGGGACCACCGGACACCGACGTACTCGGCTTTCGCGACGGCGACGACTGGTCGATCCGGGCGCTGGCCCGCACCGAATCCTCGGCGGCGGCCGGCGCGGTGACCGCGACCTGCCTCGCCGTCGCGAACGCGCCGCGTCCGGTGCCCGCCGGGGCACTGGGCCGACTCGCCGAGGCCCTCCGGGCAGCCGCCGCCGCGGCCCACTGAGCGCCGCCGGCCATCGCCCGCCGATCGGGCCCGGTCTCGAACATCCAAGGAACGAAGGGACATCACTGTGCCGGCCACACCCCTGCGGACCGCCGTCATCGAGCACGCGGTCGTGCCCTGGACCTACTGCGACGACGAACGCGAGTATCACGCGCTGCGCCACGAGACGGCCGTCTTCGACCTGGACTGCACCGGCCTGATCGCGCTGCCCGCCCCGGGCGCCCAGGCACTGCTGCGCACCGCCGTACCCAGCGACCTCAAGGCGGTCTTCCCCGGGCAGTCGGCGACCACGCTGCTCCTGGACCCGGCGGGCCATCCGCTCGACACGATCACCGCCTATCGACTGCGCGACCGCTGGTTGCTCGAGACCGCGTTCGGTCGCGGCCCGGACACCCTCGCCCACCTGACCTCCGTCGGCGCCGCCCTCGACGACGCCGACCGCGTCGAACCCGAGGACGTACGGCCCGAGTTCGCCACCATCGGGATCGAGGGGCCGTACGCCTGGCGGGTGTTGCGCGAGTTGCTCGGCGACGGGGTGACCTCGGTACCGCTCGGCGGGATCGTGCACCGCACCTGGCGCGACGCGCCGATCCTGGTCGCCCGCAGCGGATACACCGGCGAGTACGGCTACAAGGTGTTCGTGCCCGCCGCGCTGGGCGCCGCGCTGTTCGACGCGGCCGTGGCCAAGGGTGCGGTCCCCGCCGGGTTCCGCACCCTGGAGGCGGCCATGCTGGAGGTGCGCCAACCGCTTCCGCATCGCGAAGTCGGGCCCGGGGACACGGTGTTGGGCTGCGGCTACAACTGGCTCGCCGACTTGGACCAGCCCGACTTCATCGGCCGCGACGCGCTGCTCGCCGAGTTCAAGACCGGCCCCGCCGTACGCACCGTCGGCCTGAGCCTGCCGCGCGGGGTCGAACCGGCCGAGCAGGCCGAGGTGTCGGTGGCCGGGCTGACCATCGGCCGGCTGGTCCACCACGCGGACAGCCCGGGACCGGGTCGCACACTGGCACTGGCCCGGGTGGCGCCGGATTGGGCGGCGTCCGGCATCGACTGCGAGGTGACCGGCGTCGACGGCCCGATCCCGGTGCGCTCGGTGTCGTCGCCGTATCTGGTCCCGCTGAGCTGGTCCGTGTCGATCGGGTGAGAGGGGACACGATGGACGAGGACGCGGAGCACGCCGACGTCCGCCCCGGCGGGGTCGGCGGCGACCGGCGGGTGGCCGTCACCGGACTGGGCGTGGTGTCCGGATTCGGGGTCGGCGTCAAGCCGTTCTGGGCGTCGTTGCTCGCCGGCCGGACCGCGCTCGGGCTGCTGGGCTCGGTACCCGGCCCGCTCGGCGAGCTCTATGTCACGCGGGTCGACGACCGTGCCCTGGCCGCCGCGACCGGGGGCGAGCCGGTCGAGCGCACCACCGCGATGCTCGGCGCGGCGGTCACCGAGGCGCTGGCGCACAGCGGCTTGGCCGCACCGGTGCCCGACGGCGGCCGGCACGGGCTCGGGATCGGGACCTGCCAGGGCATGTTCCATGCCGACGGCGCGGAACTGCCGCTGCGCGGCGAGCGGCACGTGGCGGACATGTACACCCGCCCCGCCGACCACATCGCCCGCCGCTTCGGGCTGCGCGGGCCGCAGGCGGTGATCTCCACGGCGTGCGCCTCCAGTACCACCGCGCTCGCCTGGTCGGCCGCGCAGATCCGCGACGGCCGCGCGGAGGTGATGGTCGCCGGCGGCGCGGAATCGTTGTGCCTGTTCGCCCTGGCCGGCTTCCACGGACTGCGCGCCACCAGTGCCGGGCGCTGCGCCCCGTACACGGTTTCGGACGGGATGAGCGTCGGCGAGGGCGCGGCGGTGCTGATCCTGGAGGAGTGGGAACACGCGGTCCGGCGCGGGGCCGACATCCTGGTCGAGTTCCTGGGCAGCGGCATGTCGGCGGACGCCTACCATCCGGTGGCGCCGGATCCCACCGCCCGGGGCGCGTTGGCCGCCGCCCGGCGGGCGTTGACGGCGGCCGGGCTCGGCGCCGAGCGGATCGACTACGTCAGCGGGCACGGCACCGGCACGGCGAGCAACGACACGATGGAGAAGGAGGCGATGATCCTGCTGTTCGGCGACCGGGTGGGCGCGGTCCCGATCAGCAGCGTCAAGTCCGCGGTGGGGCACACGCTCGGCGCGGCCGGGGCGATCGAGGCGGTCGCGTCGGTACTCGCGCTGCGCGAGGGCGTGTTGCCGCCGACGGCGGGCGCGGGCGGGGTGCTCGACGATCGCATCGACATCGTGCCCGACCACGCCCGGCCGGCCCGGGTCGAGGTGGTGCTGTCGAACAGCTACGCGTTCGGCGGCAACAACGCCTCGATCCTGCTCGCCTCTCCCGGCGCGGTCCCGGCCCGATCCCGCGCTCGGGCCGCTCGCGATCGGGTGGTGATCACCGGCGTCGGCGCGGTCGGACCGGCCGGGGTCGGGCACGCCGCGCTGTGGGCCGCGCCGGCCGCCGCCGAGTCCGTTGCCGAGGGGCCCGAACTCGCCTGCCCGGACGAGGTGTTGCCCGGGCAGTGGCGGCGGATGGACGGCTTCACCCGGCGGGCCGTGGTCGCCGCCGTCGAGGCGTTGCGCGAGGCCGGCATCGATCCGCGCGCGCAGGACGGGCCGGCCGAGGAGGCGGCGCTGATGTTCGCCACGGCGAGCGGCCCGATGCGCAGCGTCGAGGAGTTCGGCCGATCGTTGTCCGAACTCCTGGTCCCGGCCCGGCGGGCATCGTTCGCCCGGACCACGATGACGTCCGCGCCCGGGACGCTGGGCATCTGCCTGGGGTTGCGCGGGCCGACCATCACGTTCCTCTCCGGTGCCACCGCCGGGCTCCAGGCGCTCGATCACGCCTGCGGGTTGGTCGCGCGTGGGGAGGTGCCGTACGCCGTGGTCGTGGGCTGTGACGAGATCACCGACACGTTCCGGGACGCGCAACTCCGGTGGTGGGGTCCGGGGCGGTGGGTCGACGGCGCCTCGGCGGTGGTGGTGGAGTCCGCCCGGCGGGCCCGGGCGCGCGGCCGGCGAGCGTCGGCCGTGGTGGAGGGCACCGGTCAGGCGGGCGGCGCCGACTTTGCGGCCGGGCGGCCCGCCGACCCCTCGGCCTTCGCGTCGGCGGCCGGCCGGGCGCTGGCCGCCGCGGGTCGCGGGCCGCGCGAGATCGACTGGGTGCTCGCCGCCGGGGCAGCCCCGGATCGGGTCGAGGCGCAGGCCGAACTCGTGGCCCTGGCCCGGGTGTTCCCGGGTTCGACGGCGATCGCGCGGACCCGGGGGCGACTGGGCGAGACACTGGCCGCGGGTGGGCTCCTCGACGTACTCACCGCGATCGCCGCGATGCGCGGCGACCTCGACCTGTCGGCGCTCGGCGCGCACGCATCCTCGGCCGACGGGCCGGAGCAGGGCGTGATCCGCCGGGTGCTGATCGAGACGGTCGGCTGCGCCGGGGTGGTCGCGACGGTGCTCGGCGCGCCGGAGGACGCCCGGGCCGACCCGTCGCGATGAGTGGCGTCGGCGCGGGGCCGGACGGCGCGATCCGCCCGGCCGCGCGGACGGCGGGCCCGGGCCTTCCCACCGGGCTCGCCGTCTCGCGTTTGCACGACCCTCGGGGCGCGGCCGTACTGGTCCTGCTGCCGCTGCCGAGCCGGCACCCGGAGGACGTACTGCCGGCCGCCGCGGAGGCGGTGTTCTCCGCTCGCGAGGCCCTGGACCTGGCGCGGGGGCCGGCGAGCCTGTCCTGGGCCGGCAAGTACGCCGCGAAGCTCGCGGTGATCGAGGTGTTGGGCCTGGTCGAGCCGAACCTGCCGGACATCGAGATCCTGCCGGACCCGACCGAGTGTCGGGCACCGGGCGGAGCGTGCCGGCGACGGCATCGGCCGATGGTGGTGCTGGGCGGGGCGGCGGGGGTGGCGGCCGGGCCCGGCCCCACGGGCCTCGCGCTCACCATCACGCACGAGAGCACGGCCGCCGCCGCCCTGGTGGTGCTCGACCGGCCGGTGCTCGATCGGCCGGTCCTCGATCGCCCGGTGCTCGATCGCCCGGTTCTGGATCGGCCGGTGCTCGATCGGCCGGTTCTGGATCGGCCGGTGCTCGATCGCCCGGCTCCCGATCAGCGTGACGCGCGCCGCCCGGCCCAGCCCCCGGCCGCCAGTCCGGCGAGCGCGAACGCGGTCAGCACCGCGAGGGAGGCCGCCAGACCGTGCGGGGCCGAGCCGTTCAGTGCCGATCGGTAGGCGCTCATCGCCCAGTAGCCGGGGGTGAGCGGACCGAGGTGGCGCATCCAGCCGGGCAACATCGCGGACGGCACGAGCGCGCCCGCCATGATGGTGGTGACCACCGCCGAAATATCCCCGACCGCGCTGAGCTGGGCGGAGGTGCGGACCAGGGTGGATGCGCCGGTGCCCAGCGCCAGCACACACAGCGGCCACGCCACGCTCACCAGCAGGACCGCCCACCAGCCCCGGGCCGGCCGCAGTCCGAACGCCGCGGCCGAGAAGCCGAACAGGAGCAGTTGCTGCACGAGCAGGAAGGCGAACATGGGCGCCGCCTTGCCGACCAGGATCTCGCCCAACCGGGCCGGACTGGCCCGGACCCGGTCCCAGGTGTGCCAGGTGGTGCGCTCGTCGAGCAGACCGGCGCCCACCAGCTTCAGCACGAACAACGAGAACATCACCGCCATCCCGGCGGTGGCCTGGGCGGTGCCGTCGGTCAGGTCCTTCGGCAACGCTTCGGAGAGCAGCACCATCATCGGCCGGATCACGCTGACCAGCACCATCGGGATGACGGTGAACGCGATCAGCGGGCCGGGGTCGCCGGCCATCAGGACACATTGGTGGCGGGCGACCGCGGAGAGCCGGCGAACACCGGCGAGTTCAAGCGCCATTGCGGGTCAGCAACTCCCGATAGAGGTCGTCGAGGGACGGCGCGTCCAGGGCGATCGAGCGCAGCCGCGCCGCGTGTTCCGGATTGGCCGCGAGCAGTCGCGCGGCAGCGGCGGCCGGATCGATCGCGGTGATCACCACGTCGTCCCCGTGGAGGCCGCCGGCGTGGCCGGACAGATCGGGCGGGAAGACCAGCCCGGCGCCGTCGGCGAAGGACAGGGTGACCCGGCCGGGCAGTGCGGCGAGCAACTCGGCGCGGGAGCCGCGAGCGATCACCCGACCGTGGTCCGCGACCGCCAACGTCGCGTCGAGGACCTCGAGTTCGGGCAGGTAGTGGGTGGTGTACACGACGGCGGTGCCGCGGTCGGCCAGGTCCCGCACGGCGTGCAGGAGCAGTTCGCGGGTGACCGGGTCGGCGCCGACGGTCGGCTCGTCCAGGAGCAACACGCGGGGCCGGTGCAACATCGCCGCGGCGGCGTGCAGTCTGCGCTGTTGGCCGCCGGAGAGGTCCTCGACGGGCCGCGGCAGGAGTTCGGTCAGGCCGAGCGCCTCGGCGGTCTCCGCGATCCGCTCGGCCAGGGTGTGCCGCCCGAGGCCGTAGAGTCGGCCCGCATAGCGCAGATTCTCCAGCGCGGTGGTCGGGAACAAGGCCAACTCCTGTGGCGCGAGGCCGAGTTCGCCGGGTCGCCGACGGCGGGGGGTGATCGGCCGGCCGGCGACGCGCACCGTCCCCGCGTCCACCCGGAGCAGGGCCGCCACGGCCCGCGCGAACGTCGTCTTCCCGGCCCCGTTGTGGCCGACGAGCCCGACGATCTCCCCGGGTGCCACCTCCAGTTCGAATCCGTCGAGGGCGACGACCTCGCCATAGCGCTTCCGTAATCCAGCGACGCTCAACATGCAGTAACTATATGACGTAAGGAAACTCGGGTCAACGCGTCCGGACCCGGTACGAGGGGGTCGAACCCACCCGGCGCGGCCCGCGCCGGCCAGTCCTGCGGACAACGCGCGAGGCGGCGCCGGAGAGCCTCCCGACGCCGCCTCGCACCCGCGCGTTGCCTACTGCTGCCGCCCGCTGGTCACCCGATACGCGTCGAAGACGCCCTCCACCCCGCGTACCGCCTTGAGCACGTGGCCCAGGTGCTTCGGGTCACCCATCTCGAAGGTGAACCGGCTCACCGCGACCCGGTCGCGCGTGGTGGCCACCGACGCGGACAGGATGTTCACGTGCTGGTCGGACAACACCCGGGTGATGTCCGACAACAACCGCGAACGATCGAGCGCCTGGACCTCTATCGCGACCAGGAACACCGAGGACGCGGTCGGCGCCCACTCGACGTCGACGATCCGCTCGGACTGTTGGGACAACGACTCCACGTTGCCGCAGTCCTGCCGGTGCACCGAGACGCCGTTGCCCCGGGTGACGAATCCGATGATCGGATCGCCGGGCACCGGTGTGCAGCACCGGGACAGCTTGACCCAGATGTCGTCCACACCCTTGACCACGACCCCGGGGTTGCCGGTCGAGCGCGGCCGACGCCGGGTGGTGGTCGGCCGGGTGGCCTCGGCCAGGTCCTCGGTCGCGCCCTCCTCGCCGCCGAGCGACTCGACCAGGCGCTGCACGATGGTCTGCGCCGAGACGTGCCCCTCGCCGATCGCCGCGTAGAGCGCGGAGATGTCGGGATAGCGCAGCTCGTGCGCCAGGGTGACCAGGGTGTCCCCGCCGCCGGACATCAGCCGCTGCAGCGGCAGGCCCTGCTTGCGCATGGCCCGGGTCAGCCCGTCCTTGCCCTGCTCGATCGCCTCCTCGCGGCGCTCCTTGGAGAACCACTGGCGGATCTTGTTGCGCGCCCGGGGCGACTTGACGAAGCCGAGCCAGTCGTGGCTGGGCGCCGCGGTCTCGCTCTTGGAGGTGAACACCTCGACCAGGTCGCCGTTGTCGAGCCGACTCTCCAGCGGCACCAGGCGGCCGTTGACCCGGGCGCCGATGGTGCGATGTCCCACCTCGGTGTGCACCGCGTAGGCGAAGTCGACCGGGGTCGAGCCGGCCGGCAGCGCTATCACGTCGCCCTTGGGGGTGAAGACGAAGACCTCCTGGCTGGAGAGGTCGAAGCGGAGCGACTCCAGGAACTCGCCCGGATCCTCGGTCTCCCGCTGCCAGTCCAGGAGTTGGCGCAGCCAGGCCATGTCGTTGGCCGGGTTCTCGCCCTTGCGCGCGGGCTTGGCGTCGGCCTTGGTCGCGCCCTTGGCGCCGACCGCCTCGGCCTTGTACTTCCAGTGCGCGGCGATGCCGTACTCGGCCCGGCGGTGCATGTCGAAGGTACGGATCTGCAGTTCGACCGGCTTGCCCTCGGGACCGATCACCGTCGTGTGCAACGACTGGTACATGTTGAACTTGGGCATCGCGATGTAGTCCTTGAACCGCCCGGGCACCGGGTTCCACCGCGCATGGATGGTGCCGAGCGCCGCGTAGCAGTCGCGGACCGAGTCGACCAGGACCCGGATGCCCACCAGGTCGTAGATCTCGGTGAACTCGCGGCCGCGCACGATCATCTTCTGGTAGACGGAGTAGTAGTGCTTCGGCCGCCCGGTCACCGTCGCCTTGATCCGCGCCGAGCGCAGATCGCCCTGGACCTGATCGGTGACCAGGGCCAGGTATTCGTCCCGCTTGGGCGCGCGCTCGGCGACCAGGCGGACGATCTCGTCGTACATCTTGGGGTAGAGGATGGCGAAGGCCAGGTCCTCCAGCTCCCACTTGATCGTGTTCATCCCCAGGCGGTGCGCCAGCGGGGCGTAGATCTCCAGCGTCTCGCGGGCCTTGCGCTCCTGCTTCTCCCGCTTGAGGTAGCGCATGGTGCGCATGTTGTGCAGCCGGTCGGCGAGCTTGATCACCAGGACGCGCGGGTCCTTGGCCATCGCGATGACCATCTTGCGCACGGTCTCGGCCTGGGCCGCCTCGCCGAACTTGACCTTGTCAAGCTTGGTCACGCCGTCCACGAGCATCGCGACCGTGTCGCCGAAGTCGCGGCGCAGCGCGTCGAGCCCGTAGTCGGTGTCCTCGACGGTGTCGTGCAGCAGCCCGGCCATCAGCGTCGGCGGGTCCATGCCCAGCTCGGCCAGGATGGTGGCGACCGCGAGCGGGTGGGTGATGTAGGGGTCGCCGCTCTTGCGTCGCTGGCCGCGATGCCAGCGCTCGGCGGTGGTGTAGGCCCGCTCGATCTGGCGCAGGTCGGCCTTGGGGTCGTTGACCCGGACCACCCGAAGCAACGGCTCCACGACCGGGTTGTAGACGCTGTTGCGCTGCACGCCCAGGCGGGCCAGGCGGGCCCGGACCCGGCTGGGCCCGTCCACCCGCAACGAGCGCGAGCGTTCGCCGCCGCGCGATGCGCCCGCCGGGCCCGGTGCGGCCTTGGCCGCCGGGCGCGGCCCCCTGGCCTCGGGCCCGGCCGCGCCGGCGGCGGGCCCGCTGTGCCCGTCGCTGCCCCGGGGGCCGTCGGCGCTGTCCTGGGCCGCACGGGCGGGCGGCTGCGCCGCGTCGGCGGCGGCCGGCGGCGGCGCGGCCTCGGCCGACTCCCCGGCGGAAGGCTCGGCACCCTCGGCGGAGCGCGCCCGCGCCGCCGCCTGGTCGGCGGCTCCGGCGCCGACCGGCGGGTGCCCCGAGGGGCCCGGCGTGACGCGGGTGGCGTCGTCGGAAGGAGCCGCGTGTTCGACGGCATCCCCCGAGGACGACGCGACGGGCGCTACCTCGTCCGGCAAGGGAACTCCTCCCACAGATGACGGAACTTCCATCGTACTGACCCGCGCCCTCACGACTGGGCCATCCGGTGCCGCACCCGCCGAAACGACGGCGGCCGGAGGCTCCCCACCTGGGGCGCCTCCGGCCGCCGACGGCCCGCCTGCGGCGGCGTGTCACACCACGATGAACGACTCCAGCAGGCCCGCCGGCAACGCCGACGCGAGCCGCGCCCGGCCGTCGAGGAAGCCGAGTTCGAGCAGGACCTCGACCCCCACCACCTCGGCGCCGGCCCGGCGCACCAGGTCGATCGTGGCCTCGACGGTCCCGCCGGTGGCGAGCACGTCGTCGATCACGAGCACCCGGTCACCGGGCTCGAACGCGTCCCGATGCACCTCGAGGGTGGCCGAGCCGTATTCCAGCTCGTAGGACTGCGCGTAGGTGGCACACGGCAGCTTGCCCGCCTTGCGCACCGGCACGAAGCCGGCCTGCGCCCGGTAGGCGACCGGGGCGGCCAGGATGAAGCCCCTGGCCTCGATCCCGGCCACCTTGTCCACCCGGCCCCGGCAACGCTCGGCCAGCGCGTCGACCAGGGCCGCGAACGCGACCGGATCGGCCAGCAGCGGCGAGATGTCCTTGAACACCACACCGGGCTGCGGCCAGTCCGGCACGTCCCGGATCCGGCTCTCCAGCAGCTCGCGCAGCTCGTCGTCGGCCATCAACGCTTCCTCTTGCCACCGGGACGGGTCCGCGCCCGGCCGCGCGCGGCGCCCGCGCGGGGCGCACCGCCCTGCGCGGGGACGGTCTCGTCCTCGTCGGAGTCCGACTCGGCATCGGCGTCGGTCTCGCCCGCCGCGTCCGGGTCGGTCTGCTCCACCGGGATCCCGGAGGCCTCGGCGGCCTTGGCCGCCTTCGCCTCGGCCGCCCGCCGCTGGGCCACCTTCTTCGCCAGCTGCCGCATCTCCGGCGACCGCTCCTTGAGGTCGGCCAGGATCGGCGTGGCGATGAAGATCGAGGAGAACGCGCCTGCGGCCAGACCCACGAACAGCGACAGCGCGATGTCCTTGAGCATGCCGGCGCCGAGCAGCCCGCCACCGACGAACAGCAGCGACGCGACCGGGAGCAGCGCGACGATCGTGGTGTTGATCGATCGCACCAGGGTCTGGTTCAACCCCGCGTTGGCCGCCTCGCTGTAGGTCAGCTTGGTCTGCTTGGTGATGCTCTTGGTGTTCTCCTTGACCGTGTCGAACACCACGACGGTGTCGTACAGGGAGTAACCGAGAATCGTCAGCAGACCGATCACCGTGCCGGGCGTGACCTCGAAGCCCACCAGCGCGTAGACGCCGATGGTGATCACGATGTCGTGGATCAACGCGACCAGGGCCGCGACCGCCATCCGCCACTCGAAGGCGAAGGTGAGGTAGATCACCACCAGGAGCATGAACCAACCCAGGCCCTGGAGGGCCTTGTTGGAGATCTCCTTGCCCCAGCTGGGACCGACCACCTGCGTGTTGACCTTGTCCGGCGCGACCTTCAGGTCCTTGGCGATCTCCGCCGCGATCACCTTGGTCTTGTTCGCGTCGGACTCGGCCAGCTGGATCCGCAGACCGTCGCCGCCGAGCTTTTGCACGATGGCGTCGGTGCCGTTGGTGAAGTTGGCGACCGCCTTGCGGGCGTCGTTCTGCGAGGCCGAGGTGTGCTCGATCGTGTAGACCGAACCACCCTTGAACTCGATGCCCTCGTGCAGCCCGCGGCCGAGCAGACCGCCGACCGCGAGCACCAGGATCAGGCCGGAGATCGAGTACCACAGCTTCTTGCGTCCGACGAAGTCGAACGAGACGTCACCGTGGTGCAGCCGGACGCCGATGTTCTTGAGGTCACCCAAACGACTCATCACGCCTCCTTGACGCCGGCAGTGCGCGTCCGCGGACGACGGCTGCGATACGACTGGCGCTGATTGGCACCGAGCGCGACGGGATCGAGGCCGGACCACTTGTGGCCGTCCGCGAAGAACTTGCGCTGGGCGAGGATCGTCATGAGCGGCTTGGTGAACAGGAACACCACCACGACGTCGAGCAGCGTGGTCAGGCCCAGCGTGAACGCGAAGCCCTGGACCTTGCCGACCGAGACCACGTAGAGCACCGCGGCGGCCAGGAACGACACCGCGTCGGACACCAGGATGGTGCGCCGGGCACGCGGCCAGGCCTTCTGTACGGCCGGGCGCAGCGTGCGACCCTCGCGGATCTCGTCCCGGATGCGTTCGAAGTAGACGATGAACGAGTCCACCGTGATACCGATCGCGGCGATCGCGCCACACACGGCCGGAAGGTTGAGCGCGAAGCCGATGCTTCGGCCCAGCAGGCACATGATGGCGTAGGTCAGCGCCGCCGACACCGCCAGACTCGCGATGCTCACCAGGCCCAGACCGCGGTAGTAGAACAGCGAGTACAGGATGACCAGGACGATGCCGATCGCACCCGCGATCAGGCCGCCCCGGAGCTGGTCGCCGCCGAGGGACGCGGACACCGTGGTCACGTCGCTCTTGGTGAAGGACAGCGGGAGCGCGCCGTACTTGAGCACGTTCTCCAGGTCCTTCGCCGAGGTGCGGGTGAAGTCGCCGGAGATCACCGCGCTGCCGCCGGGGATCTCCGCCCGCACCGACGGCGCGGAGACGACCACGCCGTCCAGGTCGATCGCGAAGCGGTTGGTCGGGTACTTGTTCGCCGCCAGGTCACCGGTGATCTTGGTGAACTTGTTGGTGCCCGAGTCGGAGAACTTGAGCTCGACTTCCCAGCCGCCGACGGAACCGTTCTGCGGCAGCTGCGCCTTCGACGAGGACACGTCGGTGCCGGGGATCAGGACCGGGCCGAGGATGTACTTCTCCGCCTTGTCGCCCTGCGTGCGGCTGCACGCCACGGTCGGCTTGTCCTCGGGAATGGGTTCGATGCCCAGGCCGCGGTTCTGCGGGAGGCTGCAGTCCAGGTTGGTGTACTTCGCGCGCAGCTCGGGCGTGATGCCGTTGGCGTCGGCACCGGCCGGCGGCGTCGCGGGCGGAGTAGTGGCCGGCGGAGTGCCGGCGGGCGGGTTCGCCGGCGGCGTCGTGGCGCCGGGCGCGTCCTTCAGGTTCGGGATCACCCGACCCTGCGGCTTGTTGGACGCGGGTGCCGACGGCGGCGCACTCGCCGCGGGGGGCGTGCCGGCGGCCGGCGGCGTGCTCGCGGGGGGCGTCGACGGCGGGGTCAGCGGCAGCTTGGTGCCGCCCTGGGGCGCGATCGGCGACGCCTCGAGAACGGGCCGGAAGAACAGCTTCGCGGTCTGGCCGACCTGCTCCGCCGTCTCCTTCTCGTTCTTGCCCTTGGGGATGCTGATGACGATGTTGCGATCGCCCTCGGTCTGCACCTCCGCCTCGGACACGCCGAACGCGTTGACGCGCTGGCGGATGATCTCCACCGCGGTCTGCATGTTCGACTTGTTGACCGCGCCGCTACGGCCCTGGTCGGCCTTTGCGGTGAGCGTGACACTCGTGCCGCCCGCGAGGTCGATGCCCAGACGTGGGGTCTTGTCCCCGGTCGAGAACATGATCGCGTACAACGCGACGATCACGACCCCGATGAAGGCCAGGACCCGCCCCGGGTGCCCTCGGGAACTCGATTTCGGTGCTGCCACCTTCGCCCAATCTCCCTCTCGATGCCGCCGCGGACGGGCTCTCGCCGCATCCGCCGGCACGGCACGGCGCCCGGCGGGTCGCCGGGCGCTGTCGTATCCGGGGTGTCACCCCCGGTCACTTGACTGTATTGCGCTGCGGTGGCCCGAGGACCACCGCACCCCACACGAGCCGAACTAGTCCTGCTTGTCGTCCTTGCGCAGCCGGTCGCCGGTCTCGGGCGTCTTGCTCGTGCCCTCGCCCCGGCTCTCGTCCGCAGTCTTGGCATCCGCAGTCTTGGCGTCCGCCGCCTTGGCGTCCGTGCTCTCGGTGTCCGCGGTCTCGGGCTTCTTGTCGAGTCGCACGACGTCGTCGCCGGTCTCGGCGGCGTCCTCGTGCTCGTCCTCGACCTCGTCGTCCTCGGGCTCGTCACCGGAGGTCAACACGGCCGCGATGGCGGTCTTGACGAAGCGGCAGTGCACGTCGGGGGCGACCTCAAGGATGACGGAATCGTCCTCGACCTCGGTGACCGTCGCGTACAGACCCGCGATGGTGCGCACCTCGGCCCCCGGGACCAGCGAGTTCTGCGTTTCCATGGCCTGTCGTTGGCGCGCCTTCCCGGGCTTGATGATCAGGAAGTAGAACACCACGACGATGATTACTGGCAGGAGGAGGGTAAGCGGGTCCACGGCTTGAAACGATTCCTTCCCAAGGCCGCTCGGCGGCCCGGACGGTGACACTCGGCCGGCCACGGTGCGGCGGCCTCGGCGGAGTCTAGACGGGTACTTACTACAGGAACAACGACTACCGGCCGCGTGCGTTCCCGACCCGCACCGGCCTCACTCGGTTGCATCCTTACCGGTCACGGCCCCGTTGTCGAACAACACGCTCTGTTGCGCACCCTGCTGCACCGGCAGCGCCCCCTGCGGCGGGTTCAGTCCCAGATGCGCCCAGGCCCTGGCGGTGGCCACCCGACCGCGCGGTGTACGGGCCAGGAAACCGCTGCGGACCAGGAACGGTTCCGCGACCTCCTCGACCGTCTCGGTCTCCTCGCCGACCGCCACGGCCAGCGTGGACAGGCCCACCGGGCCGCCGCCGAACAGCGTGATCAAGGCCTGGAGCACCGCTCGGTCGAGCCGGTCCAGGCCCAGTTCGTCCACCTCGTAGACGTCCAGGGCCCGGGCCGCGATGTCGCGATCGACCTTGCCGTTCGCCCGCACCTGCGCATAGTCGCGGACTCGGCGCAGCAGCCGGTTGGCGATCCGCGGGGTGCCCCGCGAGCGGCCGGCGATCTCGGCGCCGCCCTCGATCGACAACTCCACGTCGAGCAATCTTGCCGAACGATTCAACACCCGTTCGAGTTCGGCGGGCGCGTAGAAGTCCATGTGGCCGGTGAACCCGAACCGGTCGCGCAGTGGCGGCGGCAGCAGTCCGGCCCGGGTGGTCGCGCCGACCAGGGTGAACGGCGGCAACTCCAGCGGGATCGCGGTGGCGCCCGGGCCCTTGCCGACGATGATGTCGACCCGGAAGTCCTCCATCGCCATGTAGAGCATCTCCTCGGCGGGCCGCGACATCCGGTGGATCTCGTCGAGGAAGAGCACCTCGCCCTCGGACAGCGAGGACAGGATCGCGGCCAGGTCGCCCGCGTGCTGGATGGCCGGGCCCGAGGTGATCCGGATCGGTACGCCCATCTCCGCCGCGATGATCATCGACAGCGTGGTCTTGCCGAGTCCCGGCGGGCCGGACAGGAGCACGTGGTCGGCGGTGCCGCCACGCCCGAGGGCCGCGGTGAGCACCAGGGACAACTGCTCGCGCACCCGCTCCTGGCCGATGAACTCGTCCAGGTTCTTCGGTCGCAGCGCGGCCTCGACGGCCTGCTCCTCGCCGTCCGCCTCGGCGGTCACCAGGCGTTCGCCGTCCTGCGTCATCGTGTTCCGCCCATGGTCGTGTTCGTGCGGCCGACGTTCATCCTGCCCGACTCGGACGACACGGCGGTGTCGCGGCTCGCGCCGGGGCGACGCACCGGGTTCATCGGCGGTTCAGGCCGCGCAGGGCCGACTTGAGCAGGGCGCCGACATCCGGGGTGGCCATGCCGTCCGCCTCGGGGGCGACCGCGGCCACCGCGTCGTCCGCCTCGCGGGCCGCGTAGCCCAGGCCGACCAAAGCCGCGTGCAACTGATCGGACCAACCGGCGCGCACCGGGCTGCCGACGCCGACCGCACCGGCCGCACCGGTCGGCGCGCCGAGCTTGTCCTTCAGGTCCAGGAGCAATTTCTGCGCGCCCTTGGGGCCGATCCCCGGCACCGCGGTCAGCGCCTTGGCGTCCTTGCCCGCGACCGCGGCCCGCAGTGCGTCGGGGTGGTACACCGCGAGCATCGCCAGGGCCAGCTTCGGGCCCACCCCGTTGGCCGTCTGCAATACCTCGAACGTGCGCTTCTCGTCGTCGGCGGCGAAGCCGAACAGGGTCAGCGAGTCCTCCCGCACCACCAGCGAGGTGGCCAGCCGGGCCGGCTCGCCGACCCGCAGCGTCGCGAGCGTGGCGGGCGTGCACTGCACGGCCAGGCCGACCCCGCCGACCTCGACGACGGCGGTGTCCGGGCCGAGGCCGGCCACCGTTCCGGAGACGAACGCGATCACCTGTGTGCTCCTGCTCTGCTGGTCGTACGAAGCTGGTCGGCCGACATCGATCCGGCGGCCGGTACCGGTCAGCGGCGGGTGCCGCGCGGCAGCCGGCCGGCCGGGGTGCGCGCCGCCGCGACCGCCGCGGCAAGCCGGTCGGTGGCGCCGCCGCGCCAGATGTGGCAGATCGCCAGCGCGACCGCGTCGGCCGCGTCGGCCGGTTTCGGCGGACCGTCCAGGCGCAGGATACGGGTCACCATCGCGCCGATCTGGGCCTTGTCCGCCCGCCCGCTGCCGGTCACCGCCGCCTTGACCTCACTGGGCGTGTGCAGCGTGACCGGCAGGCCGCGCCGCGCGGCGCACACGATCGCCACGGCGGACGCCTGCGCGGTGCCCATCACGGTGCTCACGTTGTGCTGACTGAACACCCGCTCGACCGCGACGCAGTCGGGGCGATGCCGGTCCAGCCACTCCTCGATGCCCTGCTCGACGGCCAGCAGCCGGGCGTCGATCGGAGCATCGGCCGGGGTGCGCACCACGCCCGCCTCGATCATCCGCAGCGGCTTGCCCACCGCGCCGTCCACGACGCCCACGCCGCATCGGGTCAGACCGGGGTCGACCCCCAAGACCCGCATGCCGCGCCCCTCTCGTCCCGTCCGTCCCGCTCGGCCGCGTCGGGTCGCCGCCCGCCCGGCGGTCGGCCCCGGTGCGCCGAACACCACCCGATACGAACACCTGTTCGCTCGGGCAAACCCTAGTGCAGCCGCGGCGATCCTCCCGGCAGCGCCACTCCGTGATCACTCGTTCGAGCGACACGTACGCTTGTCCCCGTCGATAACGCCCCGATGACAGCCCTGTGACGATCGTTCGCCAAGCGGTCCGGTCACCGCCGAAAGGCCCACACAGGCAACGCTAGGGTCGGTTGGAGACTGCCCCCGCTCGCCGCCCGGAAGGTTTTCATGCCGTCGCCGTCCATGCCGGTCGCCGAGACCCCACCGGCCGCCCAGAAGGGTGCGACCAGGATGCCGGCGGTTCCCGACACCACCTTCGCGGACACGTTCGCAGGCCGCGTACGGCTCGGCGCCGGCGACTTCGCGCGGCGCGCGCGAGCCTCGTTCCGGCCGGCCCGCACCGCGGTGTTCGGCTACCTGATCGCGCGCGCGATCAACCTCGTGGTGCTCGGCCTGATGGCGTTCGCGACCGGGAAGCCGTTCTGGTCGATGGTCGGCTCCTGGGACGGCGTCTGGTTCCGCGACATCGCCGACTTCGGCTACGTGGACAAGATCCCGGTGTCGCCGGCCGGCAAGCCGTACTGGACCAACGTCGAGTTCTTCCCCGGCTACCCCTGGGCAATCCGCCTGGTCGCGAACCCGACCGGGCTGTCCGCGCTCAACGCTGGCATGGTCGTCACCGTACTGGCCGGCGTGGTCGCGGCGTGGGGACTGTACGCGCTCGGCCGCGAACTCACCGGCAGCCATCGGGTGGCCACCCTGTTCGCGCTGCTGTGGGCGGTCGCGCCGGGCTCGATGGTGCTGACCATGGTCTACTCCGAGGCGCTGTTCGTGGCGTTCGCGTCCTGGGGGCTGCTCGCGGTGGTCCGCCGCCAGTGGACCCTGGCCTGCGTGTTGTGCCTGTTCGCGGGGCTGACCCGGAACACCGCGTTCGGCCTGGTCGCGGCCCTGGGCGTGGCGGCACTCGCGATCGCGCTGCGCCGCCGCGAGGACGGCACCCGACTGGGCCTGCTGGCCCCCGAGGCACGGCGCCCGGTGCTCGCCACGCTGCTCTCGCCGCTGGCCTGCGTGGGCTTCATCGCATGGGTGGGCTGGCTGGCCGGCCGCCCCGACGGGTGGGTCTGGATCCAGGACAAGGCCTTCAACCTGCGCTTCGACTGGGGCATAAGCACGGTCCAGTGGATGAACAAGTACCTCACCCACGTGGGTCGGCCGATCTACGTGGTCTGCACGTTCGTGATCATCCTGTCCGTGGCGCTGATGATCTGGTCCTTCCGCGACCGCCGGATCCCGCTGCCGGTACACGTGTACGGCGGCGTGGTCATGTTCCTCGCGCTGACCACGAGCAACGGCTGGTTCTTCCACTCCAAGCCGCGCTTCATGCTGCCGGCCTTCACGATCGTGCTGCCGCTGGCCCGGCTGATGGTCAAGTGGCCGCGCGGCGTGGTGATTTCCGTACTGGTGGCCGGGGCGGCCTTCTCCGGGTGGTATGTCGGCTTCCTGCTCTACGTGATAAACACCAACCCGTAGCGCGGACCCGAGGACCCGAACGCGCGAGGGGCCGGCGGCAGTTGCCGCCGGCCCCTCGCGCATTGCCACATCGAACTATTCGTCGATCTTCGCCATGACGTCGTCGGCGACATCGAAGTTCGCCCATACGTCCTGAACGTCGTCGCTGTCCTCCAGCGCCTCGATCAGCCGGAAGATCTTACGCGCGCCATCCTCGTCCAGCTCGACCGAGACGCTGGGGATGAAGTTGGCGTCCGCCGAGTCGTAGTCGATCCCGGCGTCCACGAGCGCGGTCCGCACGGCGACCATGTCGGTCGCCTCGCTGACCACCTCGTAGGTCTCGCCGAGGTCGTTGACCTCCTCGGCCCCGGCGTCGAGCACCGCGCCGAGTACGTCGTCCTCGCTCAGGTCGTTCTTCGGCACGATCACGACACCCTTGCGGGTGAACATGTACGACACCGAGCCCGGGTCGGCCATCGAGCCGCCGTTGCGCGTCATCGCGACCCGCACGTCCGACGCCGCGCGATTGCGGTTGTCGGTGAGGCACTCGATCAGCACCGCGACACCGTTCGGTCCGTACCCCTCGTACGTGATCGACTGGTAGTCGGCGCCGCCGGCCTCCGCACCGGAGCCGCGCTTGACCGCGCGGTCGATGTTGTCGTTCGGGACCGAGGACTTCTTGGCCTTCTGAATGGCGTCGTAGAGCGTCGGGTTGCCGGCGATGTCACCGCCGCCGGTGCGCGCCGCCACCTCGACGTTCTTGATCAGCTTGGCGAAGAGCTTTCCGCGCCTGGCGTCGATGACGGCCTTTTTGTGCTTGGTGGTCGCCCACTTCGAGTGGCCGGACATCCGCCTCTACTCCTTCGGGTCGCGGGTGCGCTGCACGGGCCTGTACAGGCTGGAAGATCCTACCGGCGCGCGGAGTCAGAGCGTGGCACGGACCATGTCCACGAAGTACGCGTGCACGCGCCGGTCGGGGGTGAGCTCGGGGTGGAAGGACGTGGCGAGCAGGTTGCCCTGGCGCACCGCGACGATGCGATCCCCGTACGGTTCGGCGCTCAACCGGGCCAGCACCTCGACCTCGGCGCCGACCGACTCGACCCACGGGGCCCGGATGAACACGCCGTGGATGGGGTCCTCGCCGGCCAGGCCGGCGAACGGTACGTCGGCCTCGAACGAGTCGTTCTGCCGCCCGAACGCGTTGCGCCGCACGATCATGTCGATCCCGCCGACCGTCTCCTGGTCCTCGCGGCCGTCCAGGATCTTGTCGGCGAGCATGATCATGCCCGCACACGAGCCGTAGACCGGCATGCCGCCCGCGACCCGCTCGCGCAGCGCGGGGAACAGCCCGAAGGACACCGCGAGCTTGGACATCGTGGTCGACTCGCCACCGGGTATGACGAGCGCGTCGAGGTCGGCGAACTCCTCGACCTTGCGCACCGGGCGGGCGATGGCGTCGAGTTCGGCGAGCGCGATGGCGTGTTCGCGGACGTCGCCCTGGAGTGCGAGGACACCGATGATGGGAGTGGACACGTCAACCTCGTCCGGTCGTAGGTACCGAGCCGGGCCCGAACGCGATCGCGTTCGGGCCCGGCCCACAGCAGGTTCGAACCGCGCGCCGGTGCCGCTCGCGGGCGCCGGCACAGGCGTTGCGACTACCAGCCGCGACCGGCGTAGCGCTGCTCCGCCGGAAGGGTGTCGATGTTGATGCCGACCATCGCCTCGCCGAGACCGCGCGAGACCTTGGCGATCACGTCCGGGTCGTCGAAGTGCAGGGTCGCGTCCACGATCGCCTTGGCCCGCTTGGCCGGGTCGCCGGACTTGAAGATGCCGGAGCCGACGAACACACCCTCGGCGCCGAGCTGCATCATCATCGACGCGTCGGCCGGGGTGGCGATGCCGCCCGCGGTGAACAGCACCACCGGCAGCTTGCCGGCCTCGGCGACCTCCTTGACCAGCGCGTACGGCGCCTGGAGGATTTTGGCGGCGACGAACAGCTCGTCCTCGTCCAGGACCGAGAGCTGGCGGATGTCCTTGAGGATGGTGCGCATGTGCCGGGTGGCCTCGACCACGTTGCCCGTGCCGGCCTCGCCCTTGGAGCGGATCATCGCCGCGCCCTCGGTGATCCGGCGCAGCGCCTCGCCGAGGTTGGTGGCACCGCACACGAAGGGGGTGGTGAACTTCCACTTGTTGATGTGGTTCGACTCGTCGGCCGGGGTCAGCACCTCGGACTCGTCGATGTAGTCCACACCGAGCGACTGGAGCACCTGGGCCTCGGCGAAGTGGCCGATCCGGGCCTTGGCCATCACCGGGATGGACACGGCGCCGATGATGCCGTCGATCATGTCCGGGTCGGACATGCGCGCCACGCCGCCGTCCTTGCGGATGTCGGCCGGCACACGCTCGAGCGCCATGACGGCGACCGCGCCCGCGTCCTCGGCGATCTTGGCCTGCTCGGCGTTGACGACGTCCATGATCACGCCGCCCTTGAGCTGCTCGGCCATGCCGCGCTTGACCAGGTCGGTGCCGGTCTGGGGGCTTGCGGGGGTGGTGGACACGGAAGACCTCACACGGGTACGAACGACGACGGTTGGCTCCATCGTACGGGTGATGTGGATCCTAATGTCATGCCACCCCGGCGAATTACCCGGGCCAATCTGTCCACGGTGGCCTTTGCGTGGCTCCTGTCAGGACCCACCCGGTTGCAATGTGCGCGGCTCCTCGTCGTCCATCTCGAAGGTGACCGGGTACGGGGCGTGGCCCGCGAGCCGCAGATAGCGCACCAGGCGGTGTCGGCGTACCGCGCGGGCGCCGCGGACCGCGTCGTTGTGGAAGCGCCGGGCCATCGGCACGCGGCGTACGGCGGTCTGCAGTTCGGCGACCAGTTCCGCGCCGCCGGGGCGGGCCCGCAGGTCGTCCGCCTGGGCCGGGTCCTCGAACAGGATCCGCAGCGCGCGGGTGAGATCGCTCTCCGCCACCTCGCGCTCCTCCTCGGCCGCGTTGCGCGCCTCGTGCGCGGCGCCGGCCAGCACCAGCGAGGACGCGGGATCGAGCAGCCCGGAGGTGGCGATCTCCTGCGCGACCGCCGAACGCCGCAACAACTGCGCGTCCAACGCGGCCCGACTGGAATCCACCCGCGCATGCAACCGATCGAGCCGCCCGGCGGTCCAGCTCAGATAAACGCCCACCGCGAGCACGGCAAGCAGAATCCAGATGACAGTCATCACCCGGCGACCCTAATACCGCCGCCCCGACCAACCACCCAACCCTCGCCCAAACCCACCCTCCACCACAGCCGCCGCAAGGCCACGATCCGCTCGGGGCAAGGCCACCCGCCGACCCGGGCAAACAACGCGGCACCCCGAGCAAGCAACCCGACAGCCCGGGCAGGCAATCCATCAGCCCGGCCGGGGTTTGGGACCACCCTCCACTTCGGCAAGGCCACCTCCACTCGGGTCGGGGCCACCCTCCACCCCGCCTGAGGCCCACCGACAGCCCGGGCGAGGCCACCGACAACCCGGGCAAGCACCCAACAGCCCGGCCGGCGCTTGAGGCCACCCTTCACCCCGGCCGAGGCCACCCGACAACCCAGGCGAGGCCACCCGACAACCCGGGCAAGCACCCAACAGCCCGGCCGGCGTTTGAGGCCAAAACCGCCTAAGCCGCAGGCGCCCCGGCGGTGACCGTCTCGTACACGCCCAGGATGTCCGTACCGACCGTCTCCCAGTCGTAGCGCCGCACATGCTTGCGCCCGACGTCCCGCAACTCCGCCCGCCGCACCGGATCGCGCAACAGCCCCACCGCCGCAGCGGCCAGCGCGTCGGCGTCCTCGACCGCGAACAACTCCCCCGCCCGCCCACCGTCGAGCACCTGCCGGAACGCGTCCAGGTCGCTGGCCAGCACCGGCGCGGACGCCGACATCGCCTCGACCAGGATGATCCCGAAGCTCTCGCCGCCGGTGTTGGGCGCCACGTACACATCCACGCTGCGCAACAACCGGGCCTTGTCCAGGTCGCTGACCATGCCCAGGAAGGTGACCTGTGCGCGCAGCGCCGCCGGCAGGTCCTCGACCGCCTCCTCCGCGTCGCCGCGCCCGGCGACCAGGAGCCGTACCCCCGGGAACGCCTCGACGATCCGCGGGAACGCCTCGATCAGCGTGGGCAGTCCCTTGCGCGATTCGTCGATCCGGCCGATGAAGCCGATGGTGGGCGCCTCGGGGGTGCCCTGCCAGTGCGGCTCGAAGGGCGCGTCGGCGAAGAAGCCGACATCCACGCCATTGGGGATGACCACCGCGTCGCCGCCGAGGTGTTCGACCAGGGTGCGGCGCGCGTACTCGCTGACCGCGATCCGGGCGCTGATCTTCTCCAGGGCCGGCTGCAGGATCGGATAGGCCGCGATCATCGCGCGCGAGCGGGTGTTGGACGTGTGGAACGTGGCCACCACCGGCCCGGACGCGGCCCAGCAGGCGAGCAACGACAGGCTGGGCGTGGCCGGTTCGTGGATGTGCAGTACGTCGAAGTGGCCGTCGTGGATCCACCGCCGCACCCGCGCCGCGGACAGGAAGCCGAAGTTGAGCCGAGCCACCGAGCCGTTGTAGCGCACCGGCACGGCCCGCCCGGCCGGCACCACGTAGTCCGGCAGCGGCGTGTCGTCGTCGGCCGGCGCCAGCACCGAAACCTCGTGTCCGCGCGCGATCAGGTTCGCCGCCAGATCACGCACGTGGTACTGCACCCCGCCGGGCACGTCCCACGAGTAGGGGCAGACGACGCCGATCCTCACTTGGCCTCCCCGATCCGCGCGAGCCGGCGTTCGTCCAGATCGGCGAGCCACAGCGGCTGGAGCATGTGCCAGTCCTGCGGGTCGCGGGCGATCGCCCGCGCGTAGGCGTCGGCGACCTGCTGCGTCATCAGCGCGATCTTCTCCCGGCGCGTGCCCTCGGCCGGTACCTCGATCTCGGGGTGCAGCGTGGCCCGGATGACCTTGCCGTCCCACGGGAGGGTGACCGGGATCAGCGCCGCGCCGGTCTGCACCGCGAGCGCGGCGGGGCCTGCGGCCATCCGGGTCGGCTCGCCGAAGAAGTCGACCGGCACCCCGGCGGCGGTCAGGTCCCGGTCGGAGAGCAGGCACAACAACCGGCCCTCGCGCAACCGGCGGGCCAGCGTGCCGAACGTGTTGCCCTCGCCGCCGGTGAGCGGCAGCACCTCCATCCCCAGCGACTCGCGGTAGTCGACGAACCGCCGGTAGAGCGATTCCGGCTTCAGCCGCTCGGCGACGGTGGTGAACGGATAACCCTTGAGGGTGATCCAGGCGCCGGCGTGGTCCCAGTTGCCCATGTGCGGGAGGGCGAAGACGACACCCTTGCCGCGGGCGCTGCACTCGTCGAGCAGCGTCAGGTCGCACTCCATCCGGGACAACACGGTCGCCTCGTCCCAGACCGGCAGCCGAAACGCCTCCTGGTAGTAGCGCAGGTAGGACCGCATCCCCTCGCGCGAGACCGCGCGGACCTGTTCGGGCGTGGCGTCCGGGCCCAGCACGCGCCGCAGATTGGCCTCCAGTCGGCGCACGCCGTCGCCGCGTCGTCGCCAGGCCACGTCGGCGATCCGCCGGAAGAGCCCCGTGGCGACCGGTTCGGGCAGGCGCTTGACCACGGACCAGCCCAGGGCGTACCCGGTGTCCGCCAGCCGCTGCCCGAGATCGCTCATGCCTTGTCACCTCCGGGCAGCGCGTTGTCGATCCGCGACGCCGAACGGTAGACCGCGATCATCCGCTGGAAGACGGTGATCAGGCTGCCCACCGCGATGAACCACAGTGCGGCCTCCTGGATGTACGGCACGCCCAGTCCGTCGAGACCGGTCGCCACCAGCGAGATGACCAGTCGCTCGGCGCGCTCGATCAGCCCGGAGACGTCACAGGCCAGACCCAGGCTCTCGGCCCGGGCCTTGCAGTAGGACACCACCTGGCCGGAGCCCAGGCAGACGATCGCCAGTACGCACATGCGCAGGTTGTCGCCGTCGCCGGCGAACCAGATGGCGAGCGCGCCGAAGATCGCGGCGTCCGCGACCCGGTCGAGCGTGGAGTCGAGGAAGGCCCCCCACTTGGTCGAGCGGCCCAACTGGCGGGCCATGTTGCCGTCGACCAGGTCGGAGAAGATGAACGCGGTGATCACGAGCGTGCCGACGAGGAACCAGCCGATGGGAAAGAACACCAGCGCCGCGACGACCACCCCGAGGGTGCCGATCAGCGTCACCGTGTCCGGACTCACGTTGTGGCGCAGCAGAAAGCTCGCGAACGGGGTGAGCACACGCGTGAAGAAGGCACGAGCGTATTTGTTGAGCATCGCCTTCCCGAAGGATTGCCGGGGCGGCGGGGGATCCGAGGGACTCGACCCGCCTGGTGCGCCCATCGTACTGACGCGGTCGCACCTCCCGAGCCCCCCGTCGGCCGGGCGTGCCGCACCCGGGCGTGCCGCGTTGGAGCCGGCGCGTACGGCGAGGACACTTGTACTCGGTCGGACGTCGGGGCAATGCTGCCGTTCAGGAATCGATTTGCGGACGTTGGCGTACCGACGACCGACTTGCACCTGCGCGTCCGGGACGTCGACGACGACCGCACAGATGGACAACCAGGAGGTGGCACATGGCGGATAAATCCGGAGCAAGCGCCGGAACCGTCGGCAGGGTAACCGCGCCGGCGAGCCCGGACTCGGTGCGCAACGTGGTGCTGGTGGGCCACACGGGGTCGGGCAAGACGACATTGGTGGAGTCCCTGCTCGTGGCGACCGGGACGATTCCGCGGGCCGGTCGCGTCGAGGACGGGACGACCGTGTCCGACTTCGAGGACATCGAACACCGCCAACACCGCTCGGTGGCGCTGTCGCTGTCCCCCGTCGAGTTCGACGGGGTCAAGATCAACCTGCTCGACACCCCCGGCTACGCGGACTTCGTCGGCGACCTGCGGGCGGGCCTGCGCGCCGCGGACGCCGCGCTGTTCGTGGTCTCGGCCGCCGACGGAGTGGACGGCTCGACCCGGATGATCTGGGACGAGTGCGCGTCGATCAACATGCCGCGCGCGATCGTGATCACCAAGCTCGACCAGGCACGGGCCGACTTCGACGAGATGGTGCTGATCTGTCAGCGGGTGTTCGGCGACCCCGACTCGGACACCGTGTTGCCGCTCTACCTGCCGCTGCACGGCGAGGACGAGAGCGTCGCGGGCCTGATGGGCCTGCTCACCCAGCGGGTGCACGACTACTCCTCGGGCACGCGCGTAACGGTCGCCCCCGATCCGGAGCACCTGCCGCTGATCGAGGACGCCCGCAACCGGCTGATCGAGGGCATCATCGCGGAGAGCGAGGACGAGTCCCTGATGGACCGTTACCTCTCCGGCGAGCAGATCGACGTGGACACGCTGATCGCCGACCTGGAGACGGCGGTGGCGCGCGGCTCGTTCTACCCGGTGCTCGCGGTCGCCCCCGACGGACTGGGCACCATCGAGCTGCTCGAGGGCATCGTCCGGGCCTGTCCCGCGCCCCCGGAGCACGAGGTGTTGCCGGTGACCACCCCCGACGGCAAGCCGCGCGACCCGCTGACCTGCGACCCCGAGGGGCCGCTGGCCGCCGAGGTGATCAAGACCACCTCCGACCCGTACGTGGGCCGGATCTCGCTGGTGCGGATCTTCTCCGGCACCCTGCGCCCGGACATGACGGTGCACGTCTCCGGACACGGGATGGCCGATCGTGGGCACGAGGACCACGACCTGGACGAGCGGATCGGCGCGATGTCGATCCCGCTGGGCAAGCAGCAGCGCTCGCTCAACCGCGGCATCGCCGGCGACATCGTGGCGATCGCCAAGCTGACCCGGGCCGAGACCGGCGACACCATCTCGGACAAGGACGATCCGCTGCTGATGGAGCCGTGGATGATGCCCGACCCGCTGCTCCCGGTGGCGATCCGGGCGCACAGCAAGGCGGACGAGGACAAGCTCTCCCAGTCGCTGGCGCGCCTGGTCGCCGAGGACCCCACGCTGCGCCTGGAGCACAACACCGACACCCACCAGCTGGTGCTGTGGTGCATGGGCGAGGCACACGTGGAGGTGCTGCTGGACCGGCTGCGCACCCGGTACGGGGTCGCGGTGGACGCGGTCGCGCACAAGGTGTCGCTGCGCGAGACGTTCGCGGAGAAGGCGAGCGGGCGTGGGCGCCACGTGAAACAGTCCGGCGGCCACGGCCAGTTCGCGATCTGCGAGATCGACGTCGAACCGCTGCCCGGCGGCTCCGGCTTCGAGTTCGTGGACAAGGTGTTCGGCGGCTCGGTGCCGCGCAACTTCATCCCTTCGGTGGAGAAGGGCGTGCGGGCGCAGATGGACAAGGGCGTCGCGGCCGGCTACCCGATGGTGGACCTGCGGGTGACGCTGACCGACGGCAAGGCGCACTCGGTCGACTCGTCCGACATGGCCTTCCAGATGGCCGGCTCGCTGGCGCTGCGCGAGGCCGCCGCGAGCACCCGGATCCACCTCCTGGAGCCGGTGTCCGAGGTGCAGGTGACGGTCTCCGACGAGTACGTGGGCGGTGTGCTCAGCGACCTGAGCTCACGTCGCGGCCGGGTCGTGGGCACCGAGCCGATCGGCTCCGGCCGCACCCTGATCCGCGCCGAGGTCCCGGAGATCGAGATCAGCCGCTACGCCATCGACCTGCGCTCGATCAGCCACGGCACCGGCCAGTTCGCCCGCGCCTACTGCCGGCACGAACCGATGCCCAGCCAGTTGGCGGCGAAGGTGACGGCGGAGACCGAGTCCTGACCGCCGCAGGGTAGCCACCCGGGCGCGGAGCGGCACGAGCGCGCACGGCGACGCGGAGCGGACTCGTCCCCGGCCGAGCCGGTTGCCGGCCCGCTCCGCGACCGTGCCGGCGCGATGGAGTGCGCGAGGGAGCCGCCTGCGGTCAAGGGATCGGCAGTGGCCCGTCCAATGCCGCCAACGCCAACACCACCGTCGCCGAGGTCCACGCCAACGGGGCGACCGAGGCCGGTTTGCCGTGTGCGTCGACCTTTTCCGGTAGTGAGCCGTAGGCCGTTCGGTGGTCGGCGAGCCAGCTCAGCCGGCTCTCCGCGCCCGCCCGGTCTCCGCTCGCCGCGCCGAACAGGGCGAACGAGGCAGTCTCGGGGGTCCAGGCCGCGGTGGGGTCGCCGGCCCAGTGCTCGCCGGGGAGGATGCCGCCGTTGGGCAGCGTGAGCAGTTCGGCCGACTTGCGGACCGCGCCGGCGACCTTGGCGTTCGGCGCCGCGAAGGGCGGGCCCAGCCAGGTCACCGCGGTGTCCGCGCCGCCCTTGGCCGACGCCGTGCGCGGGTAGTCGTGCGGGCCGAACGCGGCCTCGATGCCGTGGTCGAGGCGAGCCGAGGCGCCCGCCCAACGTTGCGCGCCGGCCGCGTCGCCGGTTCGCCGGGCCAGGTCGGCGGACGCCCGCAGGCCGGCCGACAGCGGCGCGGCGGTGCCCAGGGTGACCTGGTCGGTACGCGTCTCCCAGTAGTCCGACCCGCGCGGCGGCAGCCCGTCCGCGCCCAACCGGCCGGCCGCCGCGTCACTGGCGCCGCGTACCGTCGGCCACAACTCGCCGAGCGCGGCCACCGTTTCCGGCGCCTTCGGGTCCTGGTGTACGTACCAGAACCAAATCGCCCACGGCACCCATCCGTTGCCGTCCAATTGCGCCGCCCGCCGGTCCCCGACCGGTCCGCCGTCCAGCCGGTAGCGCGCCTCCCAGGTGCCGTCCGGCCGTTGCAGCGTGGCCAATCGGCGCAGTACCGCGAGCGCCTCCCGGTCGTGTCCGGTGGCGGTGAAGGCCGCCGCGACCCAGGCGGCGTCGCGCGGCCAGACGTACTTCCAGATCCCGTACCACGCGGCGGCCACCGACCCGTCCGGCCGGCTCAGCACCCGCATGTCCAGGAGTGCGCGCTCGGCCATCTCCCGGTATCGCCCGGTTCCGCCCGGCACGGTGCCCTCGGCCAGCCAGGCCCGTTCGGCCTCGGTGGGCGGCGCCGCCGGCGTGTCGGTGGGCAGCACGATCGGCCCGTCGGGGCCGGGTATCACGCCGCCGAGCAGCAGCGGCCGAGTCGTCGGCGGGGGCGGTGCGGCGCCACCCACGGTGATGATGATCCCGATCGTGAGCAGCACCCCGACCACGGCGATGCCGATCGACCGGGCCTTGCGGGTAGACCAGGCGGCACGGCGGGTTCGCGCGGTGGGGCCGGCCGGTGCGGCGGGCGACTCGGCGGGGTCCGAAGTCCCGGCGTCGTCGATCGAGGGAGCCTCGTGCCGCACGTCCGTCGTCTCCGCCCCCGTGCCCTTCGCCGCCCTTGTGGCGACTGGGCCGATCCTCGTTCGGCCCAGTGTAGGCATGATCCGATCATCGTTCGAATCACTGTCCGCCCCCCGCCGGCGGCCGATCCGCAGCCTTGAGGCAAGCCTCGAAGCAAGGCCCGAGACGGGGCCCGAGACCGGGCCCGGCACACGGCCCGGGACGTGGGCGGTGCGGTGGGCCGTGACGATCGAACCGCCCGCGCGTCGCGCCTTCGCCCGCATCGTGCCCGCCTCGTCGTCCGCTCGGTGACCGCGTGCCGTCGACGGCGGGACGGATCACCTGAAAGTACGACGAGTCTACGAAGGGGGTTCGCGGTCAGGCTCGACGACCGGCGCCAAACCGGTCGAACAGGTGAATGGCGCGCTCGTTCGCGAGCAGCGAGCAGGCACCGACGAGCAACGCGGCCAGGCCGACGAGCACATACGCGTTGCCCACGACCAACTGCCACCCGTGCAGGTCCAACTCCGCGCCGTCCCCGAACGGCACCGTCCACACGATCCCGCTCGGCAGCACCCCGGACACCCTGGCCCGCTGCATCGGATAGGCCGCGGCGACCGCGAACACCGCGGCCAATGCACCCCAGGCCGGCCACGAACGCATCCGCCGCACCCGGTCGACCAGCACGATCACCAGTGGCAACGCCCACACCCAGTGATGCGTCCAGGAGATCGGCGACACCAACAGCGCGGTCAGCGCGCAGAACCCCATGCCGGCCAGCGCCGCCCCGCGCCGTGCCGCCGCGACCGCGAGCGTCATGCCGACCGCCGCGACCAGCACCGCGAGCAGCGGCCACAACCACCCCGGCGGCGACTGCGCGCCGAACTGCCGGGTCACCGCGCCGTTGACGGACTGATTGCCGGGGAACTGGGCCAGCCCGATCCGGGTGTCGTCCAGGAACAACCCGCCCCAGTAGCGCGCACACTCGCGCGGCAACACCGCGAACGCCGCCGCGAACGTCCCGACGAACACCCCAAGCGCGGTCAGCCCCTCGCGCACGCGCCCGGTCAGCAGGAGATATGGGATGAAGATCGCCGGCGTCAGCTTGAGCCCGGCGGCCAGCCCGACGCCGACCCCCGCGAACCGCGCACCGCGCGGACGCGCGACATCGGTCAGCACCAGGACCAGCAGCAGCAGATTGATCTGCCCGAACCGCAGGTTCTCCTGGACCGGCTCGGTCCACAACAACGCCGCCGCGCTCAACGCGCTCGCGCGCACCCGGGCGTCGCCGCGCAGCCCGAGGATCCCCCACGCGAGCCACACCGCCGTACCGAGCAGCGCGAGATTGCCCAGCACTCCGAGCACCCGGACCGCGCCCCACGGCAACCACGCCAGCGGCGTGAAGGTCAACCCGGCCCACGGTGTGTAGGTGAACGGCAGTCGCCGCGGCCGGATCGTGTACAGCTCACCGTGCCCGGCGAGCACGTCCAGCCCACCCTGGCGATACACCTTCAGATCGCCCAGCCACCACATGTCGGCGGACCCGAAGGTGCCCAGGAGCAGGTACGCGGCGACCGAGCACGCGGCCACCGCGAGGGCCGTGCGGCGGGTCACCCCGCGACGCTGACGGTGTCCGGCCGCAGATGGGCGGGCATCGCGCAGGCAGGGGTTCCGCCGGGCATGCGATCCCGGTTGTCCGCGACCAGGCGGTAGACGCCGTGCGCGGCGATGCTCACCGGTTGCACCCGCAGTGCGGCGCCGGCCAGCGACCACGGGCCGCGCGCGTTCATCAGCAGCTTGGCCACCGCGTGATGCCCGCCGTACACGGTGCCCACCGGGGTCACCCACAGCACCTCGTGCTCGGCGCGGTGCTGCTCGACGCCCAGTTCCTCCAACTCGGCGAACTGCCAGGCCACCACGTCGGCGTCGAACGGGATGTACTTCTGCGCGAACTCCACCGACCGCGTACAGAATCCGCAGTCGCCGTCGTACACCAGAACCGGTCGTGCGCTCAAAGCTCTTCTCCTCAACAACCGCTTGGATCCTGCCACCGGACCGCCCGCGCCCACCGGGTCCCGACCGACCGGGTCAGTCGACCGGCCAGGCGGCGGCCAACATCTCGCGCGTGTCCGCGAGCAGTTGCGGCAGCACCTTGGTGTGCCCGACCACGGGCATGAAGTTGGTGTCGCCGCCCCAGCGCGGCACCAGATGCTGGTGCAGATGCGCGGCGATCCCCGCCCCGGCGACGTGGCCCTGGTTCATCCCGATGTTGAACCCCTGCGCGCCGGACACCTTGCGCAGTGTGGTCATCGCCGACTTGGTGAACCGGGCCAGCTCGATCGTCTCGGCGTCGTCGAGGTCGGTGTAGTCCGCGACATGCCGATACGGGACCACCATGAGGTGGCCGCCGTTGTACGGATACAGATTCAGCACCGCGTAGACCTGCTCGCCGCGCGCGACCACGAGCCCGTCGGCGTCGCTCAGCGAGGGAATCCGGCAGAACGGGCACCCGTCGTCGGGGGTCGGCCCCGACGGCTTGTTCTCACCCTTGATGTACGCCATCCGATGGGGAGTCCACAGCCGCCCGAAGGCATCCGGTCCCCCGACCCCATCCTGGATCTCGGGCTCGCTCGTCATGCCAGGAAGCATATGCCGTGGTCCGCGATGGGCCGCGACCCGGTGACCGCGCACTGTCGCGCGGGCACCGGGCCACGGTTGCCGGCACCTCGTCAGATCTGGATGCGGTCCTGCACGGCCTTGACGATCTCGGCCACCGCGTCGTCGACCGGGACACCGTTGTTCTGCTCGCCGCTGCGGTAGCGGAAGCTCACCGCGCCCGCCTGCACGTCCTCGTCGCCGGCGAGGAGCATGTACGGGATCTTGTACTTGTTGGCGTTGCGGATCTTCTTCTGCATGCGGTCCGCCGAGTCGTCGATCTCGACCCGGATGCCGTGTGCCTTGAGCTTGGCCGCGACCTCTTCGAGGTAGGGCACGTGCTCCTCGGTGATCGGGATGCCGACCACCTGGACCGGCGCGAGCCACGGCGGCATCTTGCCCGCGTAGTGCTCGAGCAGGACCGCGAAGAACCGCTCGATCGAGCCGAACAGCGCGCGGTGGATCATCACCGGCTGCTGCCGGGTGCCGTCCGAGGCGGTGTATTCGAGGTCGAAGCGCTCCGGCAGGTTGAAGTCGACCTGGATGGTCGACATCTGCCAGGTCCGCCCGATCGCGTCCTTGGCCTGGACCGAGATCTTCGGGCCGTAGAACGCGGCGCCGCCCGGGTCGTCGACGAGTTCCAGGCCCTGCTTCTGCGCGGCCTGGCGCAGCGTCTCGGTGGCCTCGGTCCAGTTCTCCTCGGTGCCGATCGACTTCTCCGGGTCCCTGGTGGACAGCTCCAGGTAGAAGTCGTCGAGCCCGTAGTCGCGCAGCAGGTTGAGCACGAAGGTCAGCAGCGAGTCCAGCTCGCCGGCCATCTGGTCGCGCGTGCAGTAGATGTGCGCGTCGTCCTGGGTGAAGCCGCGCGCGCGGGTCAGCCCGTGCACCACACCCGACTTCTCGTAGCGGTAGACCGTGCCGAACTCGAACAGGCGCAGCGGGAACTCCCGGTAGGAGCGCCCCCGGGCCCGGTAGATCAGGTTGTGCATCGGGCAGTTCATCGGCTTGAGGTAGTAGCTCTGCCCCTCGTCCAACTCCATGGGCGGGTACATGCCGTCGGCGTACCAGTCCAGGTGGCCGGACACCTCGAAGAGCTTGCCCTTGGTGGCGTGCGGCGTGTAGACGAACTCGTAGCCCGCCTCCTCGTGCCGGCGCCGCGAGTAGTCCTCCATGGTGCGGCGGATGATGCCGCCCTTGGGGTGGAAGACGGCCAGGCCGGAGCCGATCTCCTCGGGGATGGAGAACAGGTCGAGCTCGGCGCCGAGCTTGCGGTGGTCGCGCTTCTCGGCCTCCTCCAGGAAGGTCGTGTAGGCCTTCAGCTCGTCCTTGCTCGGCCACGCGGTGCCGTAGATGCGCTGGAGCTGCTTGTTCTTCTCGCTGCCGCGCCAGTAGGCGGCGGCCGAGCGCATCAGCTTGAACGCGGGGATGTTGCGCGTGGTGGGCAGGTGCGGGCCGCGGCACAGGTCCTTCCAGCACAGCTCGCCGGTCTTCGCGTTCAGGTTGTCGTAGATGGTCAGCTCACCGGCGCCGACCTCGGCGGACGCGCCCTCGGCGGCCTCGGCGGCGGAGCCCTTGAGGCCGATCAGCTCCAGCTTGTACGGCTCGTCGGCCAACTCGGCGCGGGCGTCCTCGTCGGTGGTGACCCGGCGGGCGAAGCGCTGGCCCTGCTTGATGATCTCCTGCATCTTCTTCTCGATGCGCTTGAGATCGTCGGGGTGGAACGGGGTCTCGACGTCGAAGTCGTAGTAGAAGCCGTCCTTGATCGGCGGGCCGATGCCGAGCTTGGCCTCGGGGAACAGTTCCTGTACGGCCTGCGCCAGCACGTGCGCGGCGGAGTGGCGCAGGATGTTCAGGCCGTCCTGGGAGCCCATCTCGACCGGCTCGATCTCGTCGCCGTCGGCGACTTCGTAGGCCAGGTCCACCAACCGGCCGGCCACGCGCGCGGCGACCACCGAGCGGTCGCCTTCGAAGAGGTCGGCAGCCGTCGTGCCCGTGGTCACCACCCGCTCGTCCCGGTCCGGGTCGCGGCTGATGATCACTCGGGCTTGGGACACCGTTCGTCTCCTGACGTGTGGTTGTGGCGTGCTGCGTGTTTCGGGTGCTGCGGAGCGAGGATCGCTCGTACACCGATGCTATCGAGCCGCAGGGGTGCGTCTCGCCCCGGTTTCGCCGCACCGGTCGTGGGCCGGGGGCGGGCCGGGCCCGGGCCGAGCGCCCGCCGGCGGAGGCACCTGCCCCCTCGCTGCCGGGTCCCGATGACTCCCGAACGATTCCCGACGACGAAAGATCGCGCCCCGCCTTCCCACAGGGTCACTCCTTCGGGTGAGAATAGGGCCCGTGACGCAACGGATGGCCTCGCTGGCAGTCCCGCTGCGGCCGGTGATCCGGCTGTTGGCCGGGGCTGTCCTGGCGTGCGCCGCGCTGCTGGGCAGCGCCTTTCCGATCCACGCCGACGCACTGCCGTCGAGCGCGACGATCCCGACGGTGTGTCCGATCCACCACACCGCGCACGAGCAGCGGGAAACCCGCGCTCCGGACGACAAGGGGGACGGTTCGGGCCGGTGCGGTGATCGCCCGCACGCGTGTGTGCCCGCCACCGTTCCGCCGCTGCCGCCCGTGGTCGCGCCCGCGCCGGACTCGATGCTTCCGCCGTGGTTGGCCGAACCGGACACCGTCGGCATCGCGCTCGCACCGATGCCCGCCCAGGACGCTCCCGATCTGACGGTGCTCTGCGTCAGTCGTACGTGATCCGCGCGGCACACCCCTCGCACGGTCCACAGACGAATCCCGGAATCGGAATAAGGCGGAGCCATGGGGCAACAGTCCCCCAACACCTCGAAGAAGCAGGGCAAGGCGCAGCGATCCGCCAAGATGGCGGCGACCCGTGAGCGGGTGGCCGCACAGCGCGAGGCGGAGCGCAAGGCCGCCAAGCGCCGCTCGGCGATCATCTTCGGCGCCTCCGGCGTCGCGGTCCTCGCCCTGGTGGCGGGATTGACCGCCGTGGTGATGTCGTCGAGCGACGGCGACAACAAGTCGAGCGCGAACAACGTCATCGCCGACGTCAAGCCGGACCCCAACACCAAGAGCGACATCGCCGGGGTGAGCACGTTCACGGCGGCGCAGGGGCACATCTCCAAGCCCAAGGACGTCACCTACAAGCAGACCCCGCCGGTCGGCGGCGAGCACGACCCGGTCTGGCAGAACTGCGGGATCTACGACTCGGCGATACCCAACCGCAACGGCGTGCACTCGCTGGAGCACGGCACGGTGTGGATCACCTACCAACCGGGCCTGGCCGCCGACCAGTTGGACGCCCTGAAGGCCAAGGTCAAGGGCAAGACGTACATGATGCTCAGCCCCTACGAGGGCATCGACAAGCCGATCGTGGCCACCGCGTGGGGCCTGCAGCTCAAGCTGGACAACGCGAGCGACCCGCGCCTGGACCAGTTCATCAAGGAGTACAAGGAAGGCAAGCAGACTCCGGAGCCCGGTTCGCCGTGCACGGGCGGCGTCGGGAAGCCGACCTCATGAGCACGCCGAGGGCGCGCGCCCGCGTCGCGGTGATCGTCGCCACGGGGCTGCTCGCGGTCCCGGCGCTGGCGGCCTGCTCGTCCGACTCGGGCGACTCGGCCAAGCCGGCCGCCGCGTCGACGCCGACGCGCGCGCTCGGCCCGGCGCCGGCCGCGGTGCCGAATCCGCCCGCGGACGACTCGGTCGACGCGGGGTTCGCGCGCGACATGCGCACGCACCACGCGCAGGCGGTGCAGATGGCGATGATGGTCCGCGATCTGACCCAGGACGAGGCGACCCGCAAGCTGGCCTACGACATCGCGTTGACCCAGCAGGAGCAGATCGGCCGGATGGCGTCCTGGCTCCAGCTGTGGGGGCTGACGCTCGGTTCGACCCGGCCGGTGATGCAGTGGATGACGCCGGGTTCGATGCCGGGCCACGCCGGGCACGGCACGCCGGCGGCGGGCGCGGACACCCAGCTGATGCCGGGCATGGCCACGCAGGCGCAGTTGGACAAGCTGGCGACGTTGCACGGCAAGGACGCCGAGGTGATGTTCCTCCAGCTGATGATCGCGCACCACGAGGCGGGCGTGGCGATGGCCCGTGAGGGCCAGACGCACGCCCAGGTCCAGCAGGTCAAGGACCTGGCCAACACGATGGTGGTGGGCCAGAGTTCGGAGATCGACCTGATGCGCTCGATGCTGACCGAGCGCGGGGCGTCGTAGGTTTCCGCAACAGGCGCGGGTGGGGCACGGGATCGGTGATCCCGTGCCCCACCCGGCGTCTCAGGCCTCCGCCGTCGTCGTCGCCTCGCCGGCATCGCGTCGGCGCCGGGCCGCGCGGACCACCCGGGCCGGTATCCCGACGATCAGCGGCACCGAGGCGCCCAACGCCATCCCGCCGAGCGCCACGAGCAGCGGGCTGTCCTCGACGACGTGGCCGGCGAGCGTACCGATCGTCATCGCGTACGACACCGAGATCAACGCACCGACAAGAGTCGCAGCCCGAAACCGCGGGCGCGGATAGCCCAGCCGGCCCGCCAGCATGTTGACCGCGGTACGCCCACCGGGCAGAAACCGGGCGGCGATCAGGGCGGCCATCCCACCCTTGGCCAGCGCGTTCCGGGCCAGGTCCATCGCCTTCTGCCGCCGCGGCCCGAGCACCGCATCACCCCCGCGACGCAGCCGCGCCCGCCCGACCCCGTACGCGCACTGGTCCCCGACAAAGGCCCCGATTCCGGCGGTCAACAGCACCAGGGCCAAATACCGCAGATCCCCGTCCGCGACAGCCGCCGCGGCCATCACCAGCTCGTCACCGGGCACGATCGGCAACACCGCGTCGACGGAAACCACCAGCGGCATCACCAACCAGAGCCAGGGCGAAACCAACAACCCGGTCCCGGCCCCGGTCACCGACAAACCCCCGACCACACACAACGGCTCGGCAGACAGACATCACTCACCAAAGGATCATCGCGCGACCCGAAGTGCACCGGCACGCCGGGCCCACGTCACCAACCCTCACCCGACGTGATACAGCCCGAACACCACCGATCCAAACGCCCGTTCGGCCCGATTCGCAGAGGCATCGCGGGAGCACCCACTGCAAACGCGACAAAGCCCCGGACCACTCTCGTAATCCGGGGCTCCGACCCGGGGTGGGCGATACTGGGATCGAACCAGTGACCTCTTCGGTGTGAACTACCCGCAGCGTGGTCTTTAATGGCTAACCTGCAGGTCAGACCCACTCCCGTGCTTCTGAAACCAGCATCCATTCGCCCTGACTGCTATACCCGCTGCTGCAACAGTTGGGGCGCGACGCTCGGCCGCCTGAAGGTAACGGCGGCGTCATAACGATGGGTGTCGTAAAGACCCAAGACATGTTGCGATCCTCGGCCCCCCGAAGGGCGACCGCCACCAGCAGCCGGTCCAGCACCGCCGTCTGCTCGGCAGAGTTGGGATCCTTGGTCGCCCAGCAGGGCGACCGCCATCTGTCAGGGGGCACTGCTCGTTGGCCGCGCCCATGTTGCGATCCCCAGCCGCCCCGAAGGGCGACCGCCACCAACTGGCCGAGGCCGACAGCACCATGCCCTGGCAGTTGCGATCCTCGGTCACCCCGGAGGGCGACCGCCACTCCTGAAGTCGGCGACCGGCTGAGGCCGGACATGACGTTGCGATCCTCGGTCGCCCCGAAGGGCAACCGCCACGTGGATCAACGATCACCTGATCGGTGAGCCCAAAGTTGCGATCCTCGGTCGTCCCGAAGGGCGACCGCCACTCGCCTGCTCGACGGTCAGGTGGGGGTCGTGGCCGGGTTGCGATCCTCGGCCGCCCCGAAGGGCGACCGCCACGCCGCAGCACTGTCTCCCCGGGGAGACATCCCGGAGTTGTGATCCTCGGTCGCCCCGAAGGGCGACCGCCACCGTGGACTTCAGGGCTTTGTCGTCCGCGTCACGGCCGTTGCGATCCTCGGGTGACCGCCCCGAAGGGCGACCGCCACTGTGGCAGGTGCCGAGTTCATCCGGGTAGCCGCGGGTTGCGATCCTCGGTCGCCCCGAAGGGCGACCGCCACGACCGCCCGGGAGGACGAGGAGTTCGATCCGACGGGTGTTGCGATCCTCGGTCGCCCCGAAGGGCGACCGCCACTCCCCACTCGACGACAACACGTCCATCGCCTGCGGTTGCGATCCTCGGTCGCCCCGAAGGGCGACCGCCACACCGGTGTGCGCTTCACGCACTCCAACCACTGCGAGTTGCGATCCTCGGTCGCCCCGAAGGGCGACCGCCACTCGAGGGTCTGGTGTCCGACCCCGCCGCGCTCGCGAGTTGCGATCCTCGGTCGCCCCGAAGGGCGACCGCCACGCGCGACGGATGGGAGTACGGCGCACCGTGTTGTGTTGCGATCCTCGGTCGCCCCGAAGGGCGACCGCCACGGTCTTCTTGCTGCTCACGACGACACCTCTTCGCGGTTGCGATCCTCGGTCGCCCCGAAGGGCGACCGCCACTGATGGCTCGGCTCCCGGAGGACCAAGTGGTCGGCGTTGCGATCCTCGGTCGCCCCGAAGGGCGACCGCCACCCCTGGGCGACGGACAGCCGAGCACAGATCGAGTCACGTTGCGATCCTCGGTCGCCCCGAAGGGCGACCGCCACTTCCGGGTGATCCGGGCGCGGCAAATCGCCCTCGGGTTGCGATCCTCGGTCGCCCCGAAGGGCGACCGCCACTGGCCCCCACCGGCGGGTCGCCGTGCAGGTACCCGTTGCGATCCTCGGTCGCCCCGAAGGGCGACCGCCACGTTGAGGTCGAGGTAGCAGGTGCCGACCTGGGCGGCGTTGCGATCCTCGGTCGCCCCGAAGGGCGACCGCCACCCGTGCCCTGGACGACGGGCTGTGCCCCCTGTGTCGGGTTGCGATCCTCGGTCGCCCCGAAGGGCGACCGCCACCAGGGGGTGAGCGGGTCGCTGGCACCGGGGTCGACGTTGCGATCCTCGGTCGCCCCGAAGGGCGACCGCCACCCTGCGCCAGCAGGGATTCTGTGCCGGATTTGCTTTTCAAGCAGCGGTTCCACGAGCCCATCATCGGGTGAATCGGACCTTCGACCTCGGAGCAACCCGCGTGTCGCATGTGTGCTTGGGGTTCCGAAGCAGAGCTCCCAACAGCAGTTTTCCGAATCGGCACCCTGATGTGCTCGACTCAGCCTAGATTCACAACCACCGACCGCGAGTGCATTGGCACTCTTTGGTCGGCTTATATGCATATCGCGTATCTCTGTGCCTGGGGGCCATGGATGCAGTTACTGGCGCACAGCGTCAACGATGCCGGTGTTCGGCACCGACTTGACGATCATCTGCGTGGAACAGCCGCACGGTCCGGCGAGTTTGGAGCACCTTTCGATGGTGACTCCGCTGCGACTTATCTCGGGGTCGTCCACGACGTAGGCAAGGCCGCGTGTCCATGGCAGTCCAAGTTGCTCGCCGTCGAAGCAGCCGGCGGTGGCCGGGTCGGAATCGATCACAAACGTGCCGGGACCCTCCTGGCCCAGCGCGCGCTGTCGCCCACCCTCGCGCGGATCGTACTCGGCCATCACGGCGGTCTCCCCGATACCCAGACTCTCAAGGACGAACTCTACGAGGCGGCCCAAGCCGTCGATGCCCTCGAAGCGACCATCGCCACAGTCGCCGAGCTCGTGCCCGAGATCAGCCCCGAGATTTCACCCGCGCTCCCACAGTGGCTGGCGTCGGTCCCGAAGAGTGAACTCGGCCTGGCCTACGACCTGTTGATCCGAATGCTCTTCAGCTGCGTCGTCGATGCGGACTACCTCGACACCTCGGCGCACTTCAGCGGTTCGGCCGCAGTGCACCCGGCGAGCCTTCCCATCCCGGAACTGCTACAGCGGTTCGAGCAACGCCGCACCGAGAAGCTCAAAGACCGGCCGAAGACCGATATCACCCGGCTCCGCGACGACGTCTACGCCCAGACCGTCGCCGCAGCCGCCCTGCCACCCGGCATCCACCGACTCGGGGTCCCCACCGGCGCCGGAAAGACCTTCGCGGCCGGAGGCTTCGGACTTCACCACGCAGCGAAGTGGGGACTGCGTCGCGTTGTCGTGGCCGTCCCGTACATCTCGATCACCGAGCAGAACTCGGCCATCTACCGCGACCTCCTGGAGCGCGACGGCGACACGGCACCGTCCCTGTTGGAGCACCACAGCTCGGTCGACCTCGACTCGGCCCCACACGGTGCCAAGCTCGCCGCCGAAAACTGGGACTCGCCCTTCATCGTCACCACGACGGTGCGCCTGTTCGAGTCGCTGTTCTCCCGCAAGCCCGCGGCTATGCGGCGCCTGCACCGCCTGGCCAGCGCGGTCATCGTCCTGGACGAGGTCCAGGCACTGCCCGACCCGTTGTTGATCCCGATCCTGTCCGTCTTGCGCGAGCTATGCGATCACTACGGGACGACGGTGCTGCTCACCTCGGCCACCCAGCCCGAGTTCATGGCCGTATCCGGCTTCGAAGAAGTGCGCGCGGTCGACCTGATCCACGAGCCGGCCCCGCTCTACGCAAAGTTGCGCCGCGTCGACTACGAATGGCGGCTCACCCCGCAGCCGACCCTCGACGACATCGCCGTCGAAGCGGCAGAGCAGCCGCAGGTCTTGGTCGTCGTGAACACCACCGCGAACGCGGCCACCGTGCACCGCACGCTGACCGATTCCCGCCCAGCCGACTTCGGACCGGCCTTGCATCTGTCGACCCGCATGGCGCCCAGGCATCGCCGCGAAAACCTGGCCAAGGTCGAGGAATTGCTGAAGCAAGGCAAGCCGGTGGCCGTCGTCGCCACGCCCCTCATCGAGGCCGGCGTAGACCTCGACTTCCCCGCCGTCTACCGCGCGTTCGCCCCGGCTGAATCCCTGCAGCAGGCGGCCGGCCGATGCAACCGCGAAGGCAAGCTGCGGCCCGCCCGAGGACGCGTGGTCGTATTCGACCCGTCCGACGGAGGCCGTCCGAACGGCGAGCCGTACAAGCAAGCCATCCAGGCAACTCTCGAGAACTTCGGCCCCGACCTCGCCGACCCCGACGACTTGCCCGCCCTCGCCCGCTACTACCGGCTGCGCTACGGCCGCCTCGGCGACGACGGCCTGGGCCAACGCATCCAAGACCTCCGTGCGCGCCACGACTTCCCCACGGTGGCCAAAGAGTTCCGCATGATAGACGACGAGACGACCAGCCCTGTCGTCGTACTGATGGACGACGCAGAAGCAGAGGACGTCGTACTCGCCGCGATCCGGGCTCTGCGCGCGCCCTACCCGTGCGGCCCGCAACCCCTACGCGACCTCCAGCCCTACACCGCGTCACTCCCCCGCTCGGCCGCCCGCCAAGCGGTCCAAGCAGGTCACGCCGAGCCGGTGATCGGCGACCTCCTGCTCTGGGTCAGCCATTACCACCCCGAACGCGGCATCGATCTCGAACACCCCGAAAACCCCGAGGACTTCACATCTTGCTGAACAAACGCAACCGTCATCCAGCGCCCCCGGTCGTCGTCGAGGTATCCGGCCCACTCGCCTGCTTCACCCGCCCGGAACTCAAGGTCGAACGCGTCAGCTACCCCGTCATGACCCCCTCCGCCGCACGTGGCCTTCTGGAAGCGATCTTCTGGAAGAAGGAGTTCCAGTACGACGTCACTCGCATCGACGTTCTCCAGCCGGTGCGCTGGTTCAGCGTGCGCCGCAACGAGGTGAAGTCGGTCATCAGCCCGCCGCGGATCCGTGAGCTCCGCCGCGACCCGAGCCGCCGCTACGACGTCGAGGAAGACCGCGACCAGCGCAACACCGTCGCCCTACGCGACGTCGCCTACCGCATCCACGCCCACATCGACCTGATGCCGCACGCCACCGCGCCCGAGGCCAAGTACCGCGAACAGCTCCGCCGCCGCGTCGAACGCGGAGCCTGCTTCTCGCAACCCTTCCTCGGCTGCCGGGAGTTCGCCGCCGACTTCGGCCCCGCGACGGACCGCGCCGCCGTCGACCGCGACGACGAACTCGGCGTGATGCTGCACTCGATCATCTACGGCGACCGCAGCGAGCAGTACCGCTGGTTCAGGGCCCGGCTCGAACGCGGCGTCCTGCTCGTCCCTGAACACCCGCTGTCCGAGGCGGAGGTCGACATGCCCACGGGCTCCGCCCGGGCCCAACGCGCCGCCGAGGGCTGACCGATGCTCCTGCGTGAGCTCAGCGACCACGCGCGCACCCGCGCCGACATGCCCCCGCTCTACTACGTCCCCAAGGCCTTGCGCTGGTTCATCGCGCTCACGGAGGACGGCGAACTCACCCCCGGCGGCCTGGTCGACCTGCGCCCGGCCAAGGGCGAGAAGGGCCCCAAGGGAAAGCTGGTACCCGCGCCCGACGCCTACCGGGCGGGCATCCACCCGCCGCCCCTGCTCCTGTGCGACACCGCCGAGTACGTCCTCGCCGTCGCGCGCAACGACAGTGCCAAGGCCGATGCCCAGGCCGACCGTCGTTGCGGCGCGTTCATCGACCTGGCTCGCCGCTGGACCGACAGCGCCGCCAGGCACGACCCCGTCGCCCGCGCAGTCGCCCGCTTCCTCGACACCGACGGCCCGGCCCGCGTCCCTATCCCCGACGACCTCGTCGCCGGCGACTGGATCGGCATCATGGTCGGCGCCGAATGGGCACACCTGCGCCCCACCGCGCAGTCCCTGTGGCGTGACATCGTCGCCGAACGCAAAGGCGGTGGACGACACGGCCTGTGCCTGGTCTGCGGCGAAAACGGCAACCTGCTCTCCACTCTCCCGGAGAGCATCAAAGCCGGCGCCATCCCCACCTCCGGCCAGGCCCGAAAGACCCAACTCGTCAGCGTGAACTCCGCAGCCCAGGCCCGCGAAGGACTCCTCCAGCTCGCCAACACACCCATCTGCGACGGCTGCGGATCCACCGGCGTTGCCGCCCTCAACGCCTTGCTCGCCGACGACCGCCACCGCCGACGCGGCAGCACGTCGAGCCTGGTCTGGTGGACCCGCGAACCCGTCGAACAGGACCCGATCGCGGCCTTCGACGCCCCAGATCCCGAGGACGTCCGCCACCTCATCGAAACCCTCAACGAGCCCGCCCGCAACCGCGCGGCAAACGCCCGGGTCGACCCGAACCGTTTCTACGGCCTGACCCTGGGCACCAACAGCTCCCGCGTCGTCGTCCACGACTGGATCGACATCCCGATCGACGAACTGCACCGCAACCAGGGCGCCTGGTTCGCCGATCACGAAACCTGGGGCGGCTGGAACCGCACCGCAACCTGGTACCCGCTGTGGCGCCTGACCCAAGCAGCCGGCCGCTGGGACAAGACCGCCAAGCGCTACACCGGCAAGCTCGTCCCCGACGGCCTCGACAACGCCCTCCTGCGCAGCGCCCTCAACCGCCTGCCACCACCCGCGCACCTGCTCCCACATCTGCTCGGACGCATCCGCTCCGACCGCCGCGTCGACGGTCCGCGGGCCGCCCTACTGCGGCTGATCCTCAACCGCTCTTCCTTCGGAGGAATCACCATGCCCGGACTCGACCCGGCAGCAACCGACGCCGGGTATCTGTGCGGTCGTCTGTTCGCCGTCTTCGAGAGCACCCAGCACGCCGCACTCTCCACCATCGACGAGAACGGCCGTCGCCAGGGCGTCAACGCCACGGTCGCCGACAAGTTCTACGGCTCGGCCATGACCGCCCCACGCCACGTCCTGCTCAACCTCGAACGAGGCTCCAAAGCCCACCTCAAGCGCTTGCGCCGAGACCGGCCCGCCACCGCCGTCGCCCTCGACAAGCAGATCGGCGAGATCTGGACACGATTCGACGCCACCAACGAGGGTGTACTCCCCACCACGCTCGCCCCGCAGCAACAGGCCCGCTTCGCCCTCGGCTACCACCAACAACGACAGTCCGGCTTCCAAGCCGCCGCCGAACACGCCGAAGCCAAGGCCGTCGCCGCAGCAGCGGCCCAACAGGACTGACCCACAACCCACTTACGGAGCCCCCCATGACCGCACCGCACCTCGACCCCACCCGCAAGCACGACTACGTCTTCATGGTCGACGTCCGCGACGGCAACCCCAACGGCGACCCCGACGCCGGCGGCATGCCCCGCCTCGACCCCGTCACCAGCCAGGGCCTGATCACCGACGTCGCGATCAAGCGCAAGCTCCGCAACGTCATCTCCCTCCTCAACGAGGGCCGCGAAGGCTTCGACATCTACGTCGAGGCCGGCGTCGCCCTCAACGCCCAACACGAACGCGCCTACACCGCCCTCGGCGACGACATCACCCAACCCGACGCCCGCGACTGGATGTGCAAGACCTTCTACGACATCCGCATGTTCGGCGCCGTCATGACCACCGGCACCAAACACGCCGGACGAGTCCAGGGCCCCATGCAACTCACCTTCGCCCGCTCCGTCGACGAGGTCCTCCCCCTCGACATCGGCATCACCCGGGTCACCCAGACCCGCCAGGCCGACATCGACAAGGGCGAAAGCACCGAGATGGGCTCCAAGCACATCGTCCCCTACGGCCTGTACGTCGGCGAAGGCCACTTCAGCGCCCCACTCGCCGCCCGTACCGGCGTCACCGGCGACGACCTGGAAGCCTTCTGGCGCGCCTTCACCCTCATGCTCGACCACGACCGCGCGTCCACCCGCGGCTCGATGAGCCTGCGCGGCCTGTACGTCTTCAGCCACGACGACGCCTTCGGCCGAGCCCCGGCCCGCCAACTCCTGGACCGCGTCCAGGTACAGCCCATCGGCACCGGCCCCGCCCGCGGCTTCGGCGACTACAAGATCGAGATCCTCGACGGCGACCTGCCCGAAGGCGTCACCCTGACGCGCATCGTGGGATGACGGCGCCCAACCTCCCCGCATCGCCGGCCCCCGAGCCGACCCAGGTACCGATCTCGGCCCTCGAGCACTACACGTACTGCGGCCGCCAAGCCGGCCTGATCCTCTTGGAAGACGCGTTCGCGGACGACGCCGCGACCGTCCGGGGCACCATCCTCCACGAACGCGTCCACACCCCCGGACACGAAACCCGCCCCGGCACCAAAACCCTGCGCGCGCTGCCCGTATGGCACGACGACCTCGGCCTGACCGGCGTGTGCGACGTAGTCGAGATCCGCCGCAAAGCCGTCACACCCGTCGAACACAAGTCGGGCCGATACCAGCCGGGCGGACCCGCCGACGTGCAGGTCGCGGCCCAAGCCATGTGCCTGGAAGCCATGTTCGGCGTGGACATCGACAAAGCCGTCATCTGGTCGGCCGCCGACCGCCGCCGACACGAGGTAGCCGTCGACGCCACCCTGCGCACCACCGTCGAGACCACGACGGCCGCCGTTCGAACGATGCTCGCCGAGGCGTCGCTCCCGGCGGCACCGGCTGACAAACGCTGCCGACGCTGCTCGATGGCCGAATCCTGCATGCCCAAAGTCCTCGCCGGCGACCGCCGCTACCGCCAGGCCCTGGCCGACCTGTACCGCATCCCCACCGACGAACCACCCACGCCGACATGACCCGAGGGGCGCGGAATGCCGAGTGAAATCCTGAACACGCTGTACGTACAAACCCAGGGCGCCAGCCTGCACCTGGACGAGGACAGCATCCGCGTCGTCCTCCCCGACACTCCCGGACGCAAGACCCTGCCCCTGCGCCGCATCGAATCGATCGTCGTCTACGGCCACATCAGCCTCTCCACCGAACTGATCGGCCGCTGCGCCGACGACGGCAGACCGATCGTGTGGATGTCCAGAAGCGGACGCTTCACCGCGCGCCTACAAGGACCCACCCGAGGCAACGTCCTCCTCCGCCACGCACAACACCAGATCCACGACGACGCGGCGGCACGCATGGACATCGCGCGGGCATTCGTCGCCGGAAAGCTGCGCAACAGCCGCCGCGTGCTGCTCAGAGCGGGCCGAGACGCGACCGGCTCGGCCCAGATCGGCCTGCGCACCGCAGCGGACGAGATCGCCGAAACCGTGACATGGCTCCCGGACGCCAAGGACCTCAACGAACTCATGGGCATGGAAGGCCAATCGGCCCGCACCTACTTCGCCGCACTACCCCTCGCAATGCGAGCGACAACCGACTTCCCGTCCTTCACCGGCCGCTCGAAACGCCCACCCACCGATCCCACGAACGCCCTCTTCTCGTTCCTCTACGGACTACTACGCAACCTCACCCAGGGCGCCGCAGAACAAGTAGGACTCGACCCCTACCTCGGATTCCTCCACGGCCTCCGCCCGGCAAAACCAGCACTCGCGCTCGACCTCATGGAAGAGTTCCGCCCCGCCCTCGCCGACCGCCTGGCCTTGACCCTCATCAACCGCCGCACGCTCCGCATCGAACACTTCGACGAACTCCCCGGCGGCGCCTGGCAACTGACCGAGGCCGGCCGAAAGATCGTCTTCGAAGGCTGGCAAGATATCCGGCGCCAAGAATGGGACCACCCCATTGCCGCCCGTCCGGTCGCAGGCGGCCTACTCCCGGTCATGCAGGCCCGGATCCTGGCCCGCCATCTGCGCGGCGAACTCCCCGGCTACCTCCCGTGGACCCCGGCCTGATGGACCTGCTGCTCACCTACGACGTCGACGCGACCACGCCGGAGGGTCGCCGACGCCTGCGCAAGGTCGCCAAACTGTGCGAAGGCTACGGAACCCGAGTCCAACAGTCGGTCTTCGAAATCGCCACCGACGACATCGGCCTCCTGAAACTCCTCGCCGCAGCAACCCATCTGATCAACGCGGAAAAGGACAGCATCCGCGTCTACCGACTACCCAAGAGCGGCTTCGAGGCCGTCCGCACACTGGGCACCGCCCGTGTACTCGCACACCGTGACGACTTCGTCTTCTAGGCTGCTTCGGAACCCGAAGCAGCCGCGCCACACCACCAGTACCCCGCCTCATCCGAAGGTACTGTGAGAACTTCCCCCTGCCCTGGCGGGGTAGCGGTCGCCCTTCGGGGCGACCGAGGGTCGCAACAGCGTCGGCCGCGTGTCGCATGGGTGCTTGGGGTTGTGGCGGTCGCCCTCCGGGGCGACCGAGGGTCGCCCTCGCCGCTGCTGTGGCCAGGCACTGTCCGGTCGCTCGATCCGCGACATCCGCGATGTCCTGCGATCGGCTCTGGGCAACGCGATCCGCGAAGAGGAACTCACCAAGAACGTCGCGAGCATGGTCCGCGTCAGCTCCGCCAAGCGCAGCAAGCGCAAGGCCGAACCCTGGACCAGCACCGAAGCGAAAGCCTTCCTGGAATCCGCCCGCGCCGACGACGACCCCCTCTACGCCGCGTACGTCCTCATCCTCGTCCTGGGCCTACGCAAGGGCGAAGTCCTCGGCCTCACCTGGGACGTCGTCGACACCGAGAACGCCGAACTCGACATCCACCGCCAACTCCAACGCGTCGGCGGACGCCTCATCCACACCGACACCGCCAAAACCGACGCCTCCGAGGTCCCACTCCCGTTGCCCAAGATCTGCGCCACCGCCCTCAAAATCCGCCGCCTGCAACAGGATGCGGACCGCGAGAAGGCGGGCGAACTGTGGGACGAATACGGCTTCGTCATCACCACCCGCCACGGAACCCCCTACGAGCCCCGCAACTTCAACCGCAGCTTCGACACTCGCTGCCGCAAGGCCGGCGTCCGCCGCATCACCGTCCACAACACCCGCGACACCTGCGGCACACTCCTGGTCGACCTCGGAGTACACCCGCGCGTGATCATGCAGATCCTCCGCCACACCAAGATCGCGGTCACGATGGAGGTCTACGCCAAGGCCCCCGACAAGAAAACCCGCAAAGCCCTCCGCAAGCTGGGCAAGTCGCTGCGCTGACCGCGTGACAAAACGGGTGGCGGTCGCCCTGCGGGGCGACCGCCACGTGAGCCGAGAAGTTCCGCAAGGGACTCTGATTCGGTTGCGATCCTCGGCCGCCCCGAAGGGCGACCGCCACCAACCTCTCCGCCCACCGGGACCCCGCGTGGGACGTTGCGATCCCCGGCCGCCCCGAAGGGCGACCGCCACGGGCCCGGCCCGGCCCACCGCCGAACCGTGGCGAAGTTGCGATCCTCGGTCGCCCCGAAGGGCGACCGCCACCCTGCCCCATCAGGGAAATGTGCCGCCGCCACATCCGCCAGCACGGAAGACGGGACACTCTTCTGTGGGCAAATCAGACCTTCGACTTCGGTAGGGGCCGCGTGTCGCGCGGGTGCTTGGGGTTCCGAAGTCGCCGCTTGCTTCAGCCCGCAGGGTCTGTAGGCGGCAGCGCGAGACTACCGCCAAGAGCACGGTTCGATGATGGATACAGCACCGTGTACCAGCTCACTGGCCGGTGGACCCGTCGCCGAAGACGTCCTCGGACGTGTGGGTGTGCAGGGCGCCTGAAGCCGCGGCGCGCAGGTCCGCGAGGACGTCCGGGTCGTTGCCCATCACCGCGATGCCCCACCACAGCAGGACCAGGTCGTCGACCTCGCCGATCGGCGTGTCTGATAGTTCAGCCTCGAAGCGCGCTCGCTGGTCGGCGTCCAGGGCTCCGCGTACGGCCCGGATTGTGCGCGGCAATGGCTCGCCGGAGTGGATGGGTTGGACGCTCACGGTGGTCCTCCCTCAGGTGTCCTGCTTCGCCACGCTACCTGGCGCCGGCCCGCCAATTCCACGGTCCGCGACTTCTCGGAGGCCGGCAGCCGTTGCACGCAAGCTCACCGCCGGCGGCAGGGCCGGCCCGAAGACGACATCTACGAATCACCCCGGGACATGGAGCAGGTGTTCCCGGCAACCGGCGTTGCGTTGCCGCGGTGCGCTACCCCGTCCCAGCGGATGTGCGCCAAGCGCAGTGTAGGAATGCGGAGTCCGAGGGCTTGTGGATCATGTGATCTCGGCCCGTCGGGAGATGGTTGTACACACCCACTGCTGTACGAAACTGCTGTAAACGCGTCAGGGGCCTGGATCACTTTCGTGATCCAGGCCCCTGACCTGGGTGGGCGATACTGGGATCGAACCAGTGACCTCTTCGGTGTGAACGAAGCGCTCTCCCGCTGAGCTAATCGCCCGGGTGCAGGGAGAACATTACCGCATGCTCGGGGGCGGTTGTGGCCACCCTCCCGGGGGTGTGTGTGGTGGGTGGGATGGGTGGGGAGTGGACGTGTGTTCCCGTGCGAAATCTTGGGGGCGAACGGTACACCTTCCGCATCGCTCTTAAGGAGTACCCAGACGCCCGTATATCGGGCAGCGACGTTTACAAGAGGTCCGCAGGTGGGATGTTGCGAACGCCGACGTGCGAATCCCCGAGCGCACACTGAGCGAAAGGCCATGGCGCTTATGAACACCACGGTCAGCTGTGAGCTGCACCTGCGCCTCGTCGTCTCCAGCGAGTCGTCGTTGCCAGTCCCCGCGGGGCTGCGCTACGACTCGTCGGACCCGTACGCCGTGCATGCGACCTTCCACACGGGTGCCGATGAGACGGTCGATTGGGTCTTCGCCCGCGACCTTCTCGCGGATGGGCTGCGTCAGCCCTCCGGGACCGGCGACGTTCGTGTGTGGCCCTCCAGGAGCCATGGACAGAGCATCGTCTGCATCGCACTCAGCTCGCCCGAGGGCGAGGCCCTGCTCGAAGCGCCCGCACGGGCCTTGGAGTCGTTCCTGAAGCGCACGAACGCTGCCGTCGCCCCCGGCAACGAGCATCGCTTCTTCGATCTCGACCGGGAGCTGTCGCAGATCCTCGCCGAGAACTGAGCTCCTGGCACGGCGGACACGCCCCTGTCCGCGGCGCCGGGTTCACACGTCAGCGCTCCGCCGCACCCACCGTCCACAAGGTGGGGGCGGCGGAGCGTTTTCACGCCGTGCGATGAGGTGATCCGAATACGTGCACGATTCGACCTGTCGAGGCAAAGAAAGAACTTGGTCGGGCGTATTCGGTGGGTGGGTTTACCTTCTCTGGGGTTTCCCGTGGTAATCCGCATATCGGGATTCCCCGAGTTCAGATCCCGCGCTTGCGCAGCAATTCCTCGATCTCCGCGAACTCGTCGTCGCCCCCTCCACCGCGGCCCGAGCGGCGCGAGCGCGGCGCGGCGGCGGCCGGCTTGGGTTGCGCGCTTCGCGGCGGGGCGCCCCCGGAGGTGTCGCCGCCGAGCAGCGCGGACAGGTCCAGGTCCGAAGCGCCTGTGATACCGGTGCGGGCGCCGGTGCCGGTACCCTTCCCGGTCTCGTCCGGGGTCTTCTTGCCGCCGATCATCCGGGTGATCATCAGCAGGATCACGGCGAACGCGAGGATCGCGACGCCGCCCCACGCCTTGATCCCGAAGGCGAGGCCGGTCGCCCAGTCGGCGGCGGCGCTGCCCACCCGGCGGGCCAGGGTGGCCAGGCCGGTCAGGTACAGGCCGATCGGGAACAGCGCCGCGGCGGTCCACCGCGTCGCGATCAGGAAACGTCGTTGGCGAGCCTTCTGTACCGCGATGACCAGGCCGAGACCCGTCAGCGCCATGCACAACGCGCCGGTCACCACATCTGCGCCGGACATGCGCTCGGCCTCCTCGTTCGAAAATTGCTGTGCGGCTTGGGGTCGGTCGGCGATCGGATCGGGATGGGGATCGGTCGACGGCCGTTGGCTACCGTCCTCCTACCATCGTGGCCCTCCTCGGTCTGCGGACGCCACGATCGGCGGTGGGTTCGGTACTCGGGGAGGACACCGACCGAGCCATCTCCTCCCCGTGGAGTACACCCAGGATCAGGGATGTTCCCCATTTCTCACAGGATGGGTTTCCCCCAATAACGCGTACGCGGTGCGAAGCCCGCCGCCGCGAGGGACTTCGCGTACGTGTCGTCGGACACCTCGATGGCCACCTCGGGCAGTCCCCCCGTCGCCGTCACGTGGCCGGCCGCGCGCAGCAGGAGTGCGGTCGCCTCCGGGTTGGGCGCGGTCAGGGCCAGGATGACGCCGTGCGCGACCCACACGGCCGAGCCGTCGCCGAGGGTGTACGGGGCGGGCGCCGTGGGGTGGTCGAGCCGGGCGTGGGCGCGGGCCTGGGCGGCGGCTTCGGCCCAACCCGCCGCGCGCAGGCTCGCCGCGAACCGGTGCAACTCCGCGGCGCACCACGCGTCGCGTTCGTCGGTGTCCATCATCCGTACGCCGTGCGGCAGTCCACCGGCGCGCACCGGGGCGACCAGGCGGCGGCTGTCCGAGGTGTAGCCCAGCGCCTGGACCAGGCCGGTCGTGGCGCGGTTGCCCTCGGGTACGGCCGCCGCCATCCGGGTACAGCGCCGGCCGCGCATGATCTCCTCGGCCGCGAGCATCGCCACGCACCCGTGGCCGCGGCGCCGGCGCGAGGGCAGCACCTGGATGTGCAGGATCCAGCCGGTGCCGGCGCCCCACGGGCCCAGCGGGGTCAGGTGCACGCCGCCGACGGACCGGCCGTTGGCGCAGATCGTGTACACGCCGTCACGGCCGGGTCCGGCCGGTCGCAAAGTGGTGGTCATCGCGTGGCCCCCGCCTTCCCGGGCACAACGCCCCGTTACCGGCAGTGCTGCCCGCGCGTGGCCTCGGCCAATCGGGAACCGGCTGCTCCCGCCGCGATCACGGGTCGATGTCGGCGGCGGCGCGCGCGGCGAAGATGTCCCTCGCCTTGGCGGTCAGCGGGCCGGGCGCGCTCCGGGTGTGCTCGTCGATTCGGTGCACGGCCTGGATGTCGCGCAACGACGAGGTCAGGAACACCTCTTCGGCGTCGGCCAGGATGGACAACGGTACGTCGACCTCCTCGGCGCCGACCCACTCGAGCACCAGTGCGCGCGAGATGCCGGCCAGGCAGCCGGCGGACAGGGGCGGGGTGACCAGGCGGCCGTCCAGAACCACGAACACATTGGACCCGGTGCCCTCGCACAGGTTGCCGGCGGTGTTCGCGAACAGCGCCTCGGTCGCGCCGCGCGCCGCCGCGTAGCCGAGCATCACCACGTTGTCCGCGTAGCTGGTGGTCTTGAGGCCGGTGGTCGGCGCGTTCTCGTTGCGCGTCCACGGGACGGTGACCACGGCCGTGCTCTCGGCCCGGGGCTTGGCCGCGCCCAGGGCCACCACCAGGGTCGGTGTCGCGTCGCCGCGTTCGGAGCCCAGCGGCGACCGGCCGCCCGTGTAGGTGACCCGCAGTCGCCCCGTGCCCGGCAGCGGGTTGGCCGCCAGCACCTCGGCGCACGCGCGCCGCACCAGGTCGAGATCCGGGTCGGCCAGCCCGAGCCCGCGCGCGGAGCGGGTCAACCGGTCCAGATGCCGGGTCAGCGCGAAGGCCGTGCCGCCGGTCGCCTTCATCGTCTCGAACACGCCGTCGCCCACGGTCAGTCCGTGGTCGTCCACCCGAACCATCGCCTGCTCGTCGTCGACGAGGCGATCGTTCAGCCAGATCCTGCCCATCCTGCTCATGCGCCCTCCGAGGCGTGCGATGGGGCCGGCCCGACACCGTCCGGCCCGACCCGTTCCGAACCGGCACGATCCCACGCGGCACGCGGTGGGCCGACGTCCCCCGCGTACTCCCGTCCCGCCACCGCGAGCAGGTTCCGCGCCTTGAGCTCGGTCTCCTCCCACTCGCGCTGCGGGTCCGAGTCGTAGGTGATGCCCGCCCCCGTGCCGAAGCACAGCCGGCCGTCGCGGACGAAGAAGCTGCGTATGCCCACCGCGAGCGAACCCTCGCGGCGATCCGCGTCGACCCAGCCGATCGCGCCGCAGTACGGCCCGCGCGGGACCGGTTCGAGTTCGTCGATGATCCGCAGCGCGCTGCTCTTGGGCGCGCCGCTGACCGAGCCGGGCGGGAAGGTCGCGGCGAACAGCTCGGGCCAGCCGACACCCGGGGCCAACTCCCCCGCCACCGTGGAGACCAGGTGGACCAGGCCCGGGTGCTTCTCCACCACGCACAGATCCGGCACGGTGACCGAGCCGATCGCACTCGCCCGGCCCAGGTCGTTGCGGACCAGGTCGACGATCATCACGTTCTCGGCGTGGTCCTTGGGCAGCAGGTCGGCCTCGGTGCGGCCGGTGCCCTTGATCGGGCCGGAGCGGATCCGGTCGCCGGCCCGATCAAGGTAGAGCTCGGGGGACGCGCACACGACCTGGACGTCGTGGTCGGGCAGGCGCAGCACGCCCGCGTACGGCGCCGGATTGCCGTACGCCAGGCGGCCGGCCAGGCCGACGAGGTCGGCGTCGGCGGGCAGCGGCGCGCTGAGCAGGCGGCACAGGTTGACCTGGTACACGTCGCCCGCGGCGATGTACTCGCGGATCCGGCGCACGCCCGCGCGGTACGCCTCGGCGCCGAGCGAATCGGTCCACGCGTGCGCGGGCGGTCCGAGCCACGGCGCGGCGGGCAGCGGGGCCGGGCGGACCTCGTCGAAGCGCGCGCAGATCAGGTCGCCCTCGAAGTCGGCGACGACGGCCCAGAACCCGTGCGAGTCCAGCGCCGCCGGATCACGCGTGACATCACGCAGGCCGGTGGCCAAGCGCCCGCCGAAGTGGGCGAGGGGAGGTGGCTGACTCACTGGTTTCGTTCCGGGGTCGCGACCGCGGCACCTGTGGCGGATCGGCGCGCGGGTCAGAACGCCCATTGTAGAAGGCGGGCCGCGGCAGGCGGGTCGCGGCGCCGAACCGCCCGGCAACGGCCCGGCTGCGGTCGCCGCGGCGCGCCCGGAACTCGCCCGAATCGGTTCCCCGTTCCCGCCCGGGCGTCGGGCACGGCATGATGCGGCACGGGTGGGTTGAACCCGGCAGCCCCGACTCCGGTGACCGCACCTCCCCGGTCGGTTCGCCCCGACCCGCCGAAGTCTCCACAGCACCACGCGATCGAAGGACGTTCATCCGTGCACTGTTCCGCCTGCGACACCTGGTCTACGCGGGCCGACCGCTGTTCGTACTGCGGCGCCGTCCCGGCCGCCGCCGCGCCGCAGCAGCCCGGCGCGGGGCCGGCCCCCGTGCTCACCGGGTCCCCCGCGGCTCCGCCGGTCGCGGTTCCCGCAGCGGCCATGCCGCCGGATCCGTACGCCGCGCCCGCGCCCGCGCCCACCGGCGGATACCCGGGCGCGTATCCGCACGCGCCGGGGCAGTTCGCGCCGCAGCCGCCGTACGGCATGCCGGGGCCGTATCCGGGCTCGCCCTACCCCGGTTGGTTGCCGCAGCCGTTTCGCGCGCTGCGCGGGCTCGCGGTGACGCTGTACATCCTGCTGCCGCTGTCGGCGGTGTTCGCCGGGCTGTGCGCGGCGGCGTTCTTCCACCGGGCGGACGTGCTGCGGCAGATCGTCGACGCCGGGGAGTTCGGGATGACCGACTCGCTGCGCACCCGGGCCGAGGACTCGGACGCGCTGGTCGCGGCGGCGATCACCTTCCTGGTGTTGGCGATGATCGCGACGGCCGTGCTGTTCGTGATCTGGATGTATCGGGCCCGCGCCAACGTGGATCTGTTCGGCCCCTCGAAGCAGCACCTGTCCACCGGGTGGGCGATCGGTGGCTGGCTGGTGCCGGTGGTGAACCTGTGGTTCCCGAAGCTGATCCTGCACGACGTGTGGCGCGCGAGCGACCCCCGGACCGCGGAACGTGGCGGCCGGACTCCCGGGCGGCTACCGCTGCTGTGGGCCTGGTGGGTGCTGTTGATCGGCTCGACGGTGCTGTTCTTCGCGAGCCGGCTGTCGTATCCGCTGAGCGACGACATCGAACTGTCCGACGCCGACCGGCTGCAGACCATCGACATCCTGTCCGGCGCGGCGGACATCGTGCTGATCCTGGCGGCGGTGGCGGCGGTGCTGGTGGTCCGGCGGATCACCACGTTCCAGCACGAGCGCGAGGCGCTGGCGTTCGCGTCGGGGGTCGCCACGGGCGGTGTGCCGGCCGGTCCGCCCGCGCCGTGGGCGGCCTATCCGGCGGCGGCACCGACCGGGCAGTACTTCGCGCCGCCCATGCCTCTTGCGCCGCAGGCGCCGATGGGGGGACAGGTCGCGCCTGCGGAGCCCGTTGCTGCGGCTGCGGTCGCGCAGTTCGGGCAGGGGGCGACGACGGCTCCTCCGCCGCGTCCCGTCGCGGCGCCGACGGCCGGGATGGCGGCGGCCGCCGCCGAGCCGGCCGAGCCCGTCTCCCTGGCCAAGCCGGCCGAGCCGGCGGCGTCGACCGACGCGGCTGCACCCGCTGCACCCGCTGCACCCGCTGCGGCGGTCGTGCCGACGGGCGTGGGCGGTTCCGCCGAACCGGCCGGGCCGGTCGAGCCCGCTCCGGCGGTCGGCCATGCTGCCGAGTCTCCCGAATCCGCCGCGTCCGTCGAGCTTGGCAAGCGAGTCGAGGCCGCGCCGGAGGTGGTCGATACCGCCGAGTCGGCTGAATCTCCCGAACCCGGCGGGCACACCGAGCTCGGCAAGCCTGCGGAAGCGCCGAAGCCGGTCGAGGCTGCCGCCGAATCCACCGAGCCCGCCGAAGCGGCGAAGCCGGCCGACGTTGCGGCCGGTCTCCCCGGCGCCGATGCCGCCGAACCCGCCGGGCCCGCCGAGCCCTTCGAGGGCGACCAGCCCGACAAGGCCGCCGAGGCCGTTACCGGCATCCCCGCCACCGACGCCGCCGGACCGGCCGCACCCGCGCCTGGAGCGGCGGATGTCGCCGCATCCCGCGAAGTCGGCAAGTCGGGCGAGGTTGCGACCGATCTCCCGCAGGTGCCCGCGCAGGCCGACGCCGCGGTGGACGCGGGTGCCAAGCCCGCGTCGACCGGCGAGCAGCGTGCCTGACTCGAAGTCACACCGCGGTCACGGCAGGACCACGCACAGCCGTACGGAGGCGGTACGGAAGGCGTACGGAGATCGCCGCCGACCCGCGCCGAAGGCCGGGGCGAACCACGTTGGTTCGCCCCGGCCTCGGTCGTTTTCGCAGGTTGCGCGGGTCGCGCCGCAGGCTTCGCGGGGAATCGGTTTTTGTGATGGCCCTCGGATCCGCTAAAGTTCTCAACGTCGCCGGGACGCGGGAACGCAGCCCGGATCGGCAGGCGGACGTGGCTCAGTTGGTAGAGCATCACCTTGCCAAGGTGAGGGTCGCGAGTTCGAATCTCGTCGTCCGCTCGGAAGAAGTAGAGGAATGTGGTGGGTAACCACTATGGTTCCTTCACTTGGTGGAGTGGCCGAGAGGCGAGGCAACGGCCTGCAAAGCCGTCTACACGGGTTCAAATCCCGTCTCCACCTCCAGAAGATCCCTTGGCCTGGTGCCCGGGGTGAACTTCCCGCGCGATTAGCTCAGCGGGAGAGCGCTTCCCTGACACGGAAGAGGTCACTGGTTCAATCCCAGTATCGCGCACGCGTCACAGCAGCATCGCCCCACCGCTACACCGCAACACACCCGCGCGATTAGCTCAGCGGGAGAGCGCTTCCCTGACACGGAAGAGGTCACTGGTTCAATCCCAGTATCGCGCACCGGGAGTCACCCGCAGTGACGAGAAGGGCCGGAGGATTCGATCCTCCGGCCCTTCGGCGTACGTACCGCCCCGCACCTCACGGCTGCGGGTGCTCGTGCAGCGCGCTGGGCACGAAGTCCGGCGCGGTCAGCCGGGCCATGGCCGTCCGGGTCTCCTCGTCCTGCGGTACGTAGACGTTCAGTCGTTGTCCGGGCGACGCGACCAAGTCCGTGGGGATGCCCCGGACCCGCAGCACGCCGACGTCGAGGTGGCGGAAGAGCTTGATCCGGGTGCGCGCCGGCGAGATCGGGTGGGCCGCCCACGCCTTCGCGAACTGGGGGCTGGCCGCCACCAGTTCGTCGATGAACGTGGTCCAGACCGGGTCGCCGATGTTGCGCGCGTAGGTACCGCGCAGGACACCGACCACACCCTGGCACTCGCTCGACCACTCGTGGAACGGATTGCAACACGCAGGCCGGGTGAACAACTCCCAGATCAGATTGCGCCGGCCTCGGGGCGCCGCCGCCAGGGCCGGGAACACCTTCGCGTAGAGGTCGTTGAACGCGAGCACGTCGTATCGACCGTTCATCACCACCGCGGGCAGGGTGGCGAAGTCGTCCAGGACCGCCTGGGTGTCCGCGTCCACCTCGTCCTCGGTACGCAGCGTCGCGGTGGTCGGGAGGCAGGCCAACTGCTTGACGTGTTCCAGCTCGACGCAGGACAGCTGCAGCGTGCGCGCGATGCCGTTGACGACCTGCGCGCTGACGTTGATCGGGCGGCCCTGTTCGAGCCAGGTGTACCAGGTGACGCCCACGCCGGAGAGCTGGGCGACCTCCTCGCGACGCAGGCCCGGGGTGCGGCGTCGGCGGCCGACCGGCAGGCCGACCTGCTCGGGAGTGATCCGTTCGCGGCGGCTGCGCAGGAAGGCGCCGAGTTCGGCGCGGCTGGCGGCGCGGGTGGGGCGGACATACCGGAGCGGAGCCTCCTCGGCGCCGCCCCGGCCCAGGGCCTGCGCGGGCGTTCGCGCGGGTGTCGGATCGGTGCGTTCGGCGGTGCTTCGTCCGGAGTCCGGCCGGCCCGGGGGGCTGTGTTCGGGTAGGGCCTGGGTGTACGCGTTGCCGGTCATTGCCCCATCCTGGGTCGATGGTCGGGTCGATTGCCAGGTGCCTGGTTATACCTGGATAACCAGGCTACTGGTCCGGGTATCCGCGATCCGCGAGAGTCGTACCCATGAGCGATACGGATGTGATGCCGGGCAGCGACGCCCGGCGCGGGGACGGGGAGCGGGGGACGATCGTTTCCGGGGATGGGAACCGGGAGCGGGGGAAAGCAGGGCGGGGCAGCGGGACGGCGCTGCTGGTGGTGTTGGTGGCCGGGCAGTTCATGGCGGTACTCGATGCCTCGATCGTGAACGTCGCGGCGCCGGTGATGCGTTCGGATCTGCACACGTCGGGCGCCGGGCTGCAGTGGATCATCGCGGGTTACACGATCGCGTACGCGATGTTGTTGATCACCGGGTCGCGGTTGGGCGCGATCTTCGGGTTCGGCCGGGCCTATCTGGGCGGCCTCGGGTTGTTCACGCTGGCCTCGCTCGCCTGCGGACTGGCCGGGTCCACCGGGGAGTTGGTGGCGTTTCGGTGTCTGCAGGGGGCGGGCGCCGCGTTGTTGGTCCCGCAGGTGTTGACGTTGATCCAGCGGCGCTTCGAGGGGCGGCGGCGGACGGCGGCGATGGGGCTGTACCAGACGGCGATCGCCGGAGGCGCGGTGGTCGGGCAGATCCTGGGCGGGGTGTTGGTCAGTGCCGATGTGTTCGGTACCGGCTGGCGGCCGGTGTTCCTGGTGAATGTGCCGCTCGGCGTGCTGCTGATCGTGGCCGGATGGCGGGCGCTGGGCGGGGATCGGCCGGAGCCGGGTGAGCGCACCGGGTGGAGTCGGTTGGACATCCCGGGGGTGCTGGTGCTCGCGCCGACGATGCTCGCCTTGGTGGTGCCGCTGGTGATGGGGCACGAGCAGGGCTGGCCGGTGTGGGGTTGGGTGTTGCTCGCGGCCGGGGTGGCCGGGATGGTCTGCTTCGCGCTGGTGGAGCGGGCGGTGGCGGCGCGCGGTCGGTCGCCGCTGGTACCGGCGGCGGTGTTGCGCTCCCCCGGGCTGCTCTCCGGTGGGGTCGCGTTGCTGATCGCGGTCGGCAGCTACAACGGGTTCTTGTTCACCCTCGCGCTGCATCTGCAGTCCGGGCTCGGCGACAGTCCGCTGCGCGCCGGGTTGACCTATGTGCCGTGCGCGATCGGGTTCGCGATCTCGGGACTGTGGTGGGGGCGGTTGCCCGAGCGGATCCGGGCGCACGTGGGGTATGTGGGCTTCGCCCTGGTGTCGGTGTCCTACGTCGGCATGGCGGCGGCGGTGGACGGCGGCCGGGAGGGCGGTTTCGCGCTGGCGGCCGGGCTGGCCGGGATGGGTCTGGGCCAGGGCGCGGTGATCGGGCCGCTGATGGCGAGTGCGCTGGGGCGGGTCCGGGCCGAGCACGCGGGCGACGCGAGCGGGGTGCTGGTCACGCTGATGCAGTTCGGCGGGGTGCTGGGGGTGGCCACGTACGGCACCACGTTCCTGTCCGCGACGGGCGTGGGCGCGCATGCCTCGGCGCACGCGGCGGTGGTCACGTTCGTGGCGCTGGCCGCGGTGAACCTGGTCGCGGCGCTGTGGGCCTGGCGGGTGGTGGTCCGGCAGCGGGCGGTACGGGTGGCCTGAGGGTCCGAGAGCCCGACGACCCGCGCGCGGCCTCGCCGGCGTCCACCCGCGCCGCCCGGACCGGTTGTGCGTACCGGTCCGGGCGGCGCGGTGCGGACCTCGGGGTCAGTCCCGCTCCGGCCAGCGTCGGCCGGCTGCCCGACGGGCGTCCTGCTCCGCCGAACTCCCGGAGCCGCCCAAGCCACCCGAACTCGTCGAGCCGGCCGAACTCGCCGAGCCGCCGCCCGACCCGGTCGCGGCCGGCTCCCGGGCCGTATCCTCGCTCGGGGACACCGGTGTCCCGCCCGCCTCGGCCAGTTCCGCCGCCTCGGCCGCGGCCTTGGCCTGTAGCCCCGACATGGTGCGCAGCGGAACCTCCTTGATGAAGAAGACCAGTACGAAGGCCACCGCCATCACACCCGCGGCGATCAGGAAGACCAGCTGCATCGCCGAGGAGAAGCCCTCCTTGAACGGCGCGGCCAGGCGCGGGTCCAGGTGCTGGATGAACGAGGAGTCGCTGAGCACGCCGGAGCCCTGGGCGCCGCCCGGCTGCGGGTGTCGGACCAGGTCGATCACCGGCGCGTTGGCCGGATCGGCGAGCACGGCGGGATCGGCCATCGCGGCCTGGAAGGCGGGTTTGCCGGTGTCGCGCATGAACGCCTTGGCGATCTCCCCGGAGACGTTGCTGAAGAGCACGGACAGGAACACCGCGGTGCCGGCGGTGGCGCCCATCTGCCGGAAGAAGGTCGCCGCCGAGGTGGCCACGCCCATGTCCCGGGCCGGCACCGCGTTTTGCACCACCAGGATCAGCGTCTGCATGCACTGGCCCAGGCCGATGCCGAGCAGGACCATGAACAGGCTCGTGGTCACCAGCGAGGTGCCGGCGTCGACGAACAGCGCGAACAGGCCCATCGCGATGGCGGCTATGCCGGTGCCCAGGATCGGGAAGATCTTGTACCGGCCGGTCTTCGAGGTGATCTGCCCGGACAGGATCGACGAGCCCATCATGCCGACCATGACCGGGATCATCAGCAGGCCGGCCTTGGTCGGGCTGGCGCCCTTGACGATCTGGAAGTACTGCGGGATCAGCATGAATCCGCCGAACATCGCCATCCCGAAGATGACGCCGATCAGCGACGCGAGGCTGAAGATGCGGTCGGTGAACAGCCGCATCGGGATCAGCGCGTCCTCGCCCATCCGGCGCTCGACCAGGATCCAGGTGATCACCCCGATGGTGCCGATGAGGTAGCAGGCGAGCGAGGTCGCGGAGCCCCATCCCCATTCGCGACCCTGTTCGGCGACGATCAGCAGCGGGACCACGCCGACGGCCAGGGTGATCGCGCCGAACCAGTCGATCCGGTGCGGCCGGCGAGTGTGCGGGATGCGCAGCACCCGGGCGACCACGATCAGCGCGACCGCGGCGACGGGGACGTTGACCAGGAAGACCCACCGCCAGCCGGCGATGCCCAGGATCGTGTCCTGGCCCGCGAAGAACCCGCCGACGAGCGGGCCGAGCACGCTGGAGGTACCGAACACGGCGAGGAAGTAGCCCTGGTAGCGGGCTCGTTCGCGAGGCGGCACGATGTCGCCGATGATCGCGAAGGCGAGCGACATCAGACCGCCCGCGCCCAGGCCCTGGAGTGCCCGGAAGCCGGCCAGCTCGTACATCGAGGTGGACAACGTGCAGGCGGCGGAGCCGATCGTGAAGATCGTGATGGCCGCGAGGTAGAACGGACGCCGGCCGTAGAGGTCGGAGAGTTTGCCGTAGAGCGGCGTCGCGATGGTCGAGGTGATCAGGTAGGCGGTGGTCGCCCAGGCCTGTTGGCTGAGGCCGTGCAGATCGTCGGAGATGGTGCGGATCGCGGTCGAGACGATCGTCTGGTCGAGCGCGGCGAGGAACATGCCGGCCATCAGGCCGTACATGATCGTCATGATCTGCCGGTGGCTCAGGGCGCCCTCGGCGGTGGCCTCGGATCGGGCGATCGGCTTGGTGTCGGTCATGCGCTGCGGCCTTCCGGTGCACCGGGCGCGGTGTCGCGCGAGGGTGCCTGTTCTCGTTCGAGGTCGTCGTTGAAGCGGCCGAGGAGCGTGATGAGCGTTTCGCGCTCGTCGGTGGACCAGTCCCGGGTGACCCGGTCGAGCTCGGCCTGCCGGCGGCGGCGGTAGATCTCGAACGCCTGGTTGCCCTCGTCGGTCACCGCGAGCAGCGTGCCCCGGCCGTCGTTGGGGTCCGGGCGCCGCTCGACCAGGCCGCGTTGCACCAGGGAGGCGATCTGCCGGCTGACGGTGGACACGTCCAGATAGGTCATCGCGGCCAGGTCGGTGACCCGGCGCGGACCGTCCATGGCGAGGTAGGCCAGCAGCAGCCGGTCTCCCCCGTCGGGCACGGGGCCGCTCTCGGCCCGGCTGCGTGCCTTGGCCGCGGCCGAGAGCCGCATCAGCCGCGCGAGTTCGCGGCCCAGTTCGTCGGGTGCGCGGCCGGCTGTCGGCTCGTCGCACGCTGTCGTCGCGGTATCGATGACCGCCCCCCTTGTCGCTCGCCATACTTAACTGCATGGCTCAAACAACAATACCGCGATTCGGACCTGCGGCCGACCCGTTTGTCCGCCGGCGCACCCCCGGGTCGGCCGCCCGATTCTCGGCACGCACAGGCGCGTGACGAGCGGCACGAAACGCGGCCCATGCTCATCTGACTATCCGTCAGCTATGGTGACGAGGTGCCTGTCTCGCGACTGTCGGGCACTCGTGTGGGGTGTCCGAGGGGCGCTCCGCCGGGCCCGGGGCACCACGGCTGCAGCAGGTTCGGCCGGTCGGTCGAGCGCGCGGCACACGTACGACCGCACAACAGGGAGTGAGTGACCATGCGCGTGGGAGAGGTGGCAGGCGCCGACCTGCAACGCTTCGGGAAGCCGCTCGACGGGATCCGCGTCCTGGCCATCGAACAGATGCAGGCGCTCCCCTACGCCACCCAACTGCTGGCCCGGCTCGGCGCCGAGGTGATCAAGATCGAATCGCCCGGCGTCGGCGAGTCCGGCCGCGCCTCGCTGCCGATGATGACCGACCCCCAGGGTCGCCGCGTCGGCGTCACCTTCCTGCGCAACAACCTCGGCAAGCGCAGCGTCACCATCGACCTCAAGCACCCCGAGGGCCGCGAGCTGGTGCTGCGCCTGGCCGAGCGGGCGGACCTGGTCTGCGAGAACTTCAAGCCCGGTACGGCCGACCGGCTCGGCCTGGGCTTCACCGACATCGCCGCGGTCAACCCGCGCGCGATCTACCTGTCCGTGTCCGGCTTCGGCAACACCACCGAGTCGCCGTACGCCGGTTGGCCGGCGTACGCCCCGGTCGCCGAGGGCATGGCCGGCCTCTACGACTTCAAACGCGACCCGAACACCGCACCTGTGGTCTCCCCGCTCGGCGCGCTCGGCGACTCCGGCTCGGCGCTGTTCGCGGTGATCGGCGTACTGGCCGCGCTGCGCCACCGCGATGCCACCGGGGTCGGCCAGTACGTCGACATCTCCATGTTCGACGCCATGGTCGCGCTCAACGACGCGGGGATCAGCTACTGGTCGATGGGCCTCAAGGACCCGGGCCTGGCGCCGCTGATCAACCACTCGTTCCGGGCCTTCGACGGCTACTTCCTGATCCAGTGCGCCCGCCCGCACATGTTCGCGGCACTCGCCGAGCTGGTCGGCAGACCGGAGTGGACGGCCGACCCCCGACTGAGCGGCCCGCAGGAGTGGTTCGACCACATCGAGGACATCCTGCGCCCCGGCATCGAGGCGTGGGCGGCGGACAAGTCCCGATTGCAGGCGTGCGCGGCGCTGAGCGGGGTCGGCGTCGCGTCCGGCCCGGTCTACAACCCGGGCGACGTGATCGAGGACGAACACGTGCGCAACCGGCACATGATCGTCGAGATGGACCGCACCGACGGCGAACCCGCGCCGATCCTGTCCCCGGGCAACCCGGTCAAGCTCTCCCGGGTCGCCGAGGGCCCGGAACACCGGGTGCCGTGGGTCGGCGAGCACACCGCCGAGGTGTTGCGGGCCGAACTGGGCCTGTCCGCCCAGGAGATCGACCGACTCGCGGACGCGGGCGCGATCGGCCTGGAGACGCCGTAGCGCCGCACACCCTTGTCCCGCGACGCGGTATCCGCCGCACCCGCGCGACGAACGCGACGAAATCCGAGTGGAACGAGGCGAGAGCGGAGAAATGACGACTGACGGAACCGCAGTTTCGACGGGACGCGGCATCCTCGGACACGGGGCATACCTGCCCTACCGGCGCCTGGACCGCAAGAGCATCGCCGCCGTGGCCGGCACCGGCGGCGGCAAGGGCACCCGCACGGTCGCGTCCTTCGACGAGGACACCACCACGCTCGGCGTCGAGGCGGCCCGCAACGCGCTGCGTGCCACGCCCGAAATCGCCCCGGGCGCACTGCTGTTCGCCACCGTGGCGGCGGCGTACGCGGACCGCACCAATGCCGGCGCGATCCACGCGGCGCTGCGCCTGGACGGCTCGGTGCCCGCGATGGACGCCACCGGCTCGGTCCGCTCGGCGGCCGGCCTGCTCCGGCTCGCGCTGACCGGCACGGGCAGCTCGCTCGTGGTCGCCGCGGACATCCGGGTCGGCCTGCCCGGCAGTGGCGACGAGGCGGCCGGCGGCGACGGTGCCTCCGCGCTGCTGGTCGGCGGACCGGCCGAGGGGCCGGTCCTGGCCGAGTACCTCGGCGGCGCGTCCGCCACGGCCGAGTTCGTCGACCGCTGGCGCACCCCCGGCGAGGTGCGCTCGAAGGTGTGGGAGGAGAAGTTCGGCGAGAACAACTACCTCGCCGCCGGCCTGCGGGCCTGGACGGACGCGCTCAAGGCCGGCGGGCTGACCGCCGACCGGGTCGATCGCGCGGTGGTGGCCGGTCTGCACGGCCGCGCGGTGGCGGGCCTGGGGCGCAGACTCGGGCTGCGCGACGGTGCGTTGGGCGACGACCTCGCGGGCAGCGTCGGCAACACCGGCGCGGCGCACCCGGGGTTGTTGTTGAGCGCGACGCTGGAGAGCGCCGCGCCCGGCGAGGTGCTCGCGCTTGTCGTGTTGTCCGACGGGGCCGACGTGTTCCTCTTCCGCGCCACGGACGCGCTCGCCGGCCACCGGCCCACCCGCACGGTGGCCGAGCAGGTCGCGGGTGGTGCGCCGCTGCCGTACGGGAAGTATCTGGCCTGGCGCGGACTGCTCCCGGTCGAGCCGCCGCGCCGACCCGAGCCCGCGCGTACCTCGTCCTCGGCCGCGGTGCGCTCGGTGGACTGGAAGTACGGCTTCGTCGGCGCCCGGGACCGGGAGACCGGCGCGGTGCATCTGCCGCCCCAGCGGGTGTCGATGACCGGGGGCAACGTGGACGACATGGAACCGGTGCCCACCGCCGATGTACTCGGCACCGTCAAGACGTTCACCGTGGACCGGATGGCCTACTCCCCCAGTCCGCCGGTGGTCTTCGCCGTCGTGGACTTCGACAACGGCGGCCGGCTGCCGATCGAGTTGACCGACATGGACGCGAGCGAGGTGGCCATCGGCGACCGAGTCGAGCCGACGTTTCGCCGGCTGGGCAGCGCGGACGGGATCCACAACTACTTCTGGAAGGCCCGCCCCGTGCGGACCGCCCGAGCCGCCGAGGAGGCATAGGCATGGGATCGCACGGCATCAAGGACCGGGTCGCCATCGTCGGGATGGGCTGCACCCCCTTCGTCGAGCACTGGGACAAGGGCACCGACGACCTGCTGATCGAGGCGACCACCGAGGCGTTCGACAACGCGGGCGTGACCAAGGAGCAGGTCGACGCCTACTGGCTGGGCACCGCGCAGTCCGGGATGTCCGGGCTGACCCTGGCCAAGCCGCTGCAACTGCAGGGCAAGCCGGTCACGCGCGTGGAGAACATGTGCGCGACCGGCTCGGACGCGCTGCGCCAGGCCGCCTACGCGGTCGCCTCCGGCGCGTATGACATCGCGATGGCGGTCGGCGTCGAGAAGGTCAAGGACGGCGGCTTCCAGGGGCTGAACGCGTTCCCGATCCCCGGCGACGGCACCGCCCGCACGCTCACCGCGGCGGCGATGTTCTCCATGGTGGTGCCCGCGTACGGCGACAAGTACGGGGTGTCCGAGGCGGAGATGCGCGACGTGTTGTCGCACATCGCGGCGAAGAACCACTACAACGGCGCGCGGAACCCGCGTGCCCAGTTCCGCAAGGAGATCGCCGCCGAGAAGATCTCCGCGATGCCCAAACTGGCGGGCCAACTGGGCGTGTTCGACTGCGCGGGCGTCGCGGACGGCGCGGCGGCGGCGATCGTGGTCCGGGCCGAGGACGCGCACCTGTACACCGACAAGCCGCTCTACATCAAGGCGCTGTCCCTGGTGGCGGGCAACGGTTCGGGGGTGATCGACCCGGAGTACGACTACACCACGTTCCGCGAGATCGCCGCGTGCGCCGAGGACGCCTATCGCCAGGCCGGAGTGGACAATCCGCGCGAGCAACTCGCGATGGCCGAGGTGCACGACTGCTTCACGCCGACCGAACTGGTCCTGATGGAAGACCTGCGGTTCGCCGATCGTGGCACCGCGTGGAAGGACGTACTGGCGGGCGCCTTCGACCTGGCGGGCCGGTTGCCGGTCAACCCGGACGGCGGGCTGAAGAGCTTCGGCCATCCGGTCGGCGCGTCCGGGCTGCGGATGATGTTCGAGGCGTGGCTGCAGTTGCGCGGCGAGGCGCCGGCGGAGCGGCGGATCCCGGCCGACGGTCGCAACCTCGCGCTGACCCACAACCTGGGCGGCTACCCGGGCGAGATGGTCTCGTTCATCTCCATCCTGGGCAACGAGTTGGGCTGAGGCGGGGCGGGTCGGGCCAAGTCGGTCCGGGTTGGACCGACTTGGTCCAAGCTGGGCCGAGTTGAGCCGAGCCACCCGTTCGGGTGTACGCGGGTGCGTGCGATGCCGAACGAGTGAGCGTCCGGTTTTGCTCGGCGGGCCGGGTGAGGGGTTCGATCACGATCGTGATCGGGCCCCTTTCGGCATTTCCCGGACAAGCAAAATGGGCAATCTGCCGCAAGCATCATGGTTCCCGTGGTTTCATCCGCGTCCGGGCCTTTGATGTGCGACAGTTCATTGCACCCCTGCCAGGTTCATGTCCGGAGGAGCGCGAGCGGATGCGCGAACGGCCCGAACACCCCGTGGACGGACCCCTCGTGGTGGATCCGGCGCAATGGCTCGCGTGCCTCGACCGGATGCGCGGCGAACTCGACCGGCTGCGCGCGGGCTTCGGCGCGGGTGGCGGGTCGGGAGGGGCTCCGGGTGGGGGTCCGGGCGGCGGATTCGGTGCCGGTTCCGTCGTCGGTTCGGTGACCGGCTCGGGCGCCGGGGCCGTGGTCGGCTCGATCCCCGGATCGATCCCGGGGTCGGTGACCGGATCGGTGACCGGCCCGGTCGTTGGTTCGACCGTCGGTTCGATCGTGGGTTCGACGGAGCATCCGGCGGCCGTCGAGGATGCCCGGCGGCGTGGCCTGCTGTGCGATCTGCTCGCGGGCAGCCTCGGTCAGGCGGCGGAGTACCTGGCCAGACTGAGTCTGGACACCGACGATCCCGAGCACCGACAGGCGCACGATCCGGGGCCGGCGACCAGTACACCCGCGCGCAGCGCGGCCCGGCCGCCGCACGTCGGGCCCGCCACGCCGTTCACGCTCGGGGACGCCGAGGAGGGTTTACTGCCGTGGCGACACCTGCGCCGCCTGTTCGTCGAGCCGGACCCGGGCGGCCTGTTGCCCGAGCAGCGCCGAACACCCCGACTCCCCGCGCCGGCGTCGGGCACGGGTCCGGTGGCCAGCGCCGAATGGCACCTGGACCGCGACGACGTGCGGTGGTCCGAGGAGATGTACACACTCTTCGACCGGGACCCGGGCCTCGGACCGCTGTCGCTGACCGAACTGCCCGCGCACGCGGCGCCCGAGGACCGGGAGTTCGTCACCGACCTGGTGTACGAGCTGCTCGAACACGCGAACGGCGTCGAGGGCGAGTTCCGCATCGTCCGCCGCGACGGCACCCGGATGTCCGTGCAATTCGTCGGTGAACCGGTACTCGGCCCGGACGACCGGCCATACGCCGTCTGGGCCTTGCTCCGCAACATCACCGAACTACGGCGTACCCAGCAGGCGTTGACCGAGACGCGCGGCCAACTCCTGGCCCAGCGGCGGCTGCTGCGCTCCGAGCACCGGATCGCCGCCGAGCTCCAGCGGGTGGTGATGCCGTGGTGGACCCGGCCGATCGCGCTGCCCGGCATCGAGGTGGCCACCCGCTACTTCCCGGCGGAGCAGGACTCGAAGGTGGGCGGCGACTGGTACGACGCACTCGCACTGCCCGGCGGCGACGTGCTGCTCGCGGTCGGCGACATGTCCGGCCACGGGATCGCCGCGGCCTCCGGGATGAGCACACTGCGCGGCGCGTTGCAGGGCGTGGCGATGACCGGGGCGGGCCCGGCGGCGATGTTGGCGGCGCTGAACCGGATCGTGGTGCATACGTTGCCGGCGGACAAGGTGGCCACCGCGGTATGTGCCCGATTCGAGCCGGTGGCCCGGGTGTTGACCTGGGCGCAGGGCGGTCATCCGCCGCCGCTGCTGTACCGGGACGGGCTGGGGCGGGCGCTGCGGGCGCCGTACGGCATGTTGCTCGGCGCGGTGGACGAGCCGGAGTTCGTCGAGGATCGGGTCGAACTCCGGCCCGGCGACGTGCTGTTGATCTTCACGGACGGTCTGGTGGAGCGCCGCGGGCGGGGCACGGAGGAGGCGGTCGAGGCGCTGCTGACGCTCGGGCCGCGGTTGGCCGGAGCGGATGCGCGGACGTGCGTGGATGTGGTGTTGAGCCGGTTGGGGCATACCCGATACGAGGACGACGCGTGTGTGATGGCGGTGTGCGTGCGGTAGTACGGGGTGCAGGTGGGTCGGCCCTTGGTCCGGTCCGCCGTTGCGATCGAGAGACGCCCGCAGACGCCCGCAGACGCCCGCGTCGGTCAAGGGCCGTCGGCGAGTTCCTGGCGCAGGTCGCGTACCTCCGGGACGTCGCGGTAGCGGTCGGTGAGTTTGCGGAGCGCCTCCAGGCGGTCCCAGGTGCGGGTGGAGCTGACCTCGCCGGCCGCGCGTACCGCCTGGCGGGCGTGGTGGGCGCCGCGATCGGGGCGGCCGTCCAGGAGGCAGGCCGAGGCCAGCGAGATCAGGTCGAAGGTCTTCGCCCGCTCGTGCCCGAGGGCGCGCAACTCCAGTGCGCGCTGGGCGTGTTCCTGCGCACGACCGGCCGCCGTCGGGTCCACCTCGGCAAGCGTGCGGTACACCAGCGCCTGCATGCCGTGCAGGTCGGCCGAGTCGAAGAAGCTCACCCAGTCGGGATCCTCCTCCGGGCGCGAGCGGCCGAACTCGGCCTCGGCGCGGCCGAGGGCGCGCCGGCAGTCCGCGGCCCGGCCGAGCGCGGCCTGTGCCCACGCCTGCACCGTGTGGAACATCGCCAGCGTGGTCGCGCCCGCCCGTTCGCCCGCCGTACGCTGCGCCAATTCGATCAACGCGAGTGCGTCCGCCGGGCGTTCGAGGTGGACCAGCTGCCGGGCCGCGCGCGAGAGCGCCTCGGCCGCGCGCGGCAGGTCGCCCGCCTCGCGGGCCGCGTGCGCCGCGATCACGAAGTAGTTCTGCGCGGTGGGGTCCAGGCCCACGTCGTGCGACATCCAGCCGGCGAGCGCGGCGAGATCGGCCGCCACGTTCCACAGTCGGCGGGTGACCGGTAGCGGGTTGGGATAGGTCAGCAGGTTGCCGACCTCGTTCAACTGGCCGATCACCGCCTTGCGTTGCAGACCGCCGCCGCGATCCGCGTCCCAGGCCCGGAAGACGGTGACCGCGTTCTCCAGCGCGGTCACCTCCTCGGCGCCGATCGGCCCCGCGTCGGCGAGGCCGTAGGACACCGGGTCGGCGGACGGGCCAAGGGGGTTATGGCGGTCGCGGGGGTCGTGGGGGTCGTACGGGCCCTGGGGGTCGCGCGGGTTATGGGGGTCGTAGGCGGCATGGGGGTCGTACGGGTCATGGGGGTCACGGGGGTTGGGCACCCCCGGTCCCGGGCTGAGCCAGCGGTCGAAATTGGCCACCAGGGCCGGTCCGGCGACCAATGCGAAGCCGCTGCCCGCGAAGCCGTGCCGATTGAGCATCAGGTCCATGCCGGTGAACTCGGTGAGCGCGGTCACCGTACGCTCGGTGCTCCACGGCAGATCCTCCTGCACCACCTGCGCGTTGTGCCGGGGACGACCGGTCAGCCCGAGGTCCTCCGAAGTGACGACACGCCCGAGCCGTTCGGTGAACAGCGCGGCCAGAACCCGGGGCACCGGGTCCCTCGGCCGCTCGCCGTCCTCCAGCCAGCGGCGAACCCTGGAGGTGTCCGTGGCAAGCTGGGGATGGCCCATCGCAGCGGCCCGACGATTGACCAGTCGGGCGAGTTCGCCCTTGGACCAGCCGGTCAGGGCGAAGAGGTCCACCAGTTTGGTGTTGGGTTCCCGGCGCATTGCAAACCGCCCGTTGATGTGGGGACCGTGGCTCGAAAGCGGTCTGGTACGGGTCCCGTACGACCGCCTGCGGCACCCAAGCTAGCCGGGTCCGGAGTGGCCGGCTCCGAATCGCCACCTTTCGCCATGGTGCGCCACGTGGATCACCACCCGGTTCCCGGAGTGTTGTGGATGGTGGATCCGGCACGTGGGCCCCCACCCGTCGCGCGGCCGGATCCGCCCCTCGGCAGCGCAGGAAGGTTTACATGTCATCCACGACGTCCACCACCCCGGGCCGCTCGTCCTCCCCCGGTTCCGCGACCTCCCGGCCCGGCAGCCCCGGGCCGAACAGGCGTACGCCCTCCGGTGGTTCGGCGCCCGCCGGCTCGATGGCGTCGACGAACACCGTGGTCTCGGCGAACGCCGCGGTCGCGACCGGCACGGCCGTGGCCGCCGGCGGAGCGGGCCCGGGAGTGTCGCGCATGGTGCAGCAGGTTCCGGGTCCGGAGGCGGTGGCCGCGCTCGCGGCGCGGGTCTGCCCCGGCTTCACCGCCGGCGCGGTGCTGCGCAGGACGCCGCGCTCGCTGCTCCTGTCCGGCTCGGTCGGGCGCGGTCCGGTCGTGGTGAAGTACCTGACCGACCCGTCGCCGCACTGGTTGCAGCGATTTCGGCACGAGGTCAACGCGTATCGCACGTTCACCCGGCAGCGCCCACCGGTCCGGGCGCCTCGGCTGATCGCCGCCGACCCCGAACGCCGCATCCTGGTGATGGAACACGTGGCCGGTCGGCCCGCCGCGAACGAGCGCCACCCCGGTACGGCGCTGGCGCGGGCCGATGTCCGGGCGGTGCTGCACACGTTCACCACGCTCAACCGGTGGAAGCCGCCGGCCGGGTCGTTCCCGCTGGCGTTCGACTATCCGGCCCGGGTGGACCGCTACCACAAGCTCGGCCTGCTCACCGATCGGGACGCCGGTGACCTGGCCCAACTCCTGCGCGGGCTCAGCCGGGTGCCGGCCCAGTTCTGTCACGGCGACGCGATCCTGTCCAACGTGCTGTTGACCGCCCAGGGCGCGGCGCTGGTCGACTGGGAGTCGTCCGGGTATCACCTGCCGGGCTACGACCTGGCGGTGTTGTGGACGCTGCTGGCTCGCGACCCGATGACCCGCCGTCAGATCATCCAGACCGCCCAGCAGTCGGGCTCGTTGTCGCGGGACGCGTTCCTGGTGAACCTGATGCTGGTGCTGGTGCGGGAGATTCGGCTCAACGACGTGGGGCCGGTCGGGGAGGAGCAGCGGCGGCTGTTGCGGCGGCTTCACGATGATTGCAGCATGGTGCGGCGGGCGGTTCGGGCGGCGATCGGGACGCGGTAGCTTTGCTCGTGGCCACATGGCCCTGATGGGGGTGTGCGCCCACCCGCCCACCCGTTGCGTTTGGCTCGGTGGCTGGGGTTTTAGAGGCTTCCGGGCGGGCTGGTCCGGCCTCGCAGCCATTCTCGGGGTGGCCGTACGGGAATTGGTGGGTCGGCTGCGGATCCGGTGGCGGATCCGGTGGCGGGTTGCCCGCCGGCTCGCTCCGCTCGCGACTCGCGCTCGGCGGGACGGCTGCGGTCCCGGCTCCGGTCTTGCCGCTCGCTGTGCTTGCGACCTGGGCGCCGTGAGCCGGTTGCCGTCTCGGCCTCGGCCTATCGCGCCGGCTGCGCTCGCGACCCCGGCCTCGTTGGCTGGCTGCTGTCTCGGCCTCGGCTCGCCCCGCTCGCTGCGCCCGCGACCTGCATCTCTCGGCACGGCCGCGATCTCGGCGCCGGCCCCGCCGACTTGCTGCGCGCCTCGGCCCCGTGGCCCGGCTGCCATCCCGATCTCGGCCCACCGCGCTCGCTGCGCCCGCGACCTGCGTCCCTCGGCACGGCCGCGATCCCGGCGCCGGCCCCGCCGACTTGCTGCGCGCGCCTCGGCCCCGTGGCCCGGCTGCCGTCCCGACCTCGGCCCACCGCGCTCGCTGCGCCCGCGACCTGCGTCCCTCGGCACGGCCGCGATCCCGGCGCCGGCCCCGCCGACTTGCTGCGCGCGCCTCGG